>CAMBYC010000020.1 GCA_945871875.1 Sphingobacterium thalpophilum | reverse complement strand
AACAACTTACACGTTTTTAAAGCCCTTTTTGCGGGACTAGAAATAAATGCTTCAATTGAAATTTCTCTATCAAGTAATCTTTTTGCCATCATTCTAGCATCAGATTTACCCTTTTCAGTCAATTTTCTGTCTTCATCATTTATTGACTGACCACTTTCTGCCTTTGCATGCCTGATAAGAAATATTGTTTTCATGTATAATCAATAAAAGTAGTAAAGAAGTTGTTTGAAATTTGGAATAAATATTGAAATATAAAATTGTATAATAAAATTGAAATAATAATTTTAAAATCGCTTAAACAATAAATTTAGCATTTAAATTATACGATTACAATAAAATTCAATTCCAGATTCCAAATTAATAATTAATAATTAATATCTAGTATCCCCTAACATTCTTACCTTCCATATAGTTCATAAAAGACCTATTCACAACCATATTTCCACCAGGAGTTGGGTAATCTCCTGTAAAATACCAATCACCAGTATTGGTTGGACAAGATTTATGAAGATCTTCAACCGTTTGGAAAATAACTTCTACTGGTACTTCAAATTTTTCTGGGGTTATAAGTTGTGCAACTTTGGCAGATATTTCTAAAGTTGTAAACTGGTTGTAAATATTTTTAACCAAATTCTCTGTATGCAGTTGGTTATTTTTTTGAAGTTCTACGCATTGATTGTAAACATCATCAAGAATATTTTCTTTTTGATTGTCTTTTATCAATTCAATAACAGCCCTAAAAGCAATAAAATCTCCCATTTTGCTCATATCAATTCCGTAACAATCGGGATAACGAATTTGAGGAGCTGAAGAGATAATGATAATTTTTTTAGGGTTCAATCTGCCCAACATTTGGATGATGCTTTCTTTAAGGGTGGTTCCTCTAACTATAGAATCATCAATCATTACCAAAGTATCTTCCCCGTTTCTAACTGTACCATAAGTGATATCGTAAACGTGTTGAACCATTTCCGCACGATTGGCATCTTCCGTAATGAAAGTGCGCATTTTAACGTCTTTAATGGCAATCTTTTCGATACGAATTCTACGGTTGATCATTTCCGACAATTTTTCATCGTCGTAATCTTTTCCCCAAGCTAATATTCTTTGGATTTTAATTTTGTTGAGATAATCTTCCATTCCTTTTAACAAACCATAAAAAGCAATTTCGGCTGTATTGGGAATAAACGAGAATATAGTATTTTTCAAATCGTAATTAATGGCTTTTAGCACATAATCACTCAAGTGTTGACCTAATGCAACACGTTCTCTATAGATTTTCTCATCACTACCTCTTGAGAAATAAATGCGTTCAAAGCTACAAGCTTTACGTTCTTTAGGTTCTAGAATTTTTTCTATAGCATAGGAACCATTATTGTAAATGATTAATGCATGTCCGGCGGGAAGCTCAATAACTTCATTTTCACCTACATTAAAAGCGGTTCGAATTGCTGCTCGTTCTGAAGCGGCAACAACAAGTTCATCAGTTATATAATAATAAGCTGGTCTAATTGCGTGAGGATCTCTTATTAAAAATGAATCTCCATTACCAAACAATCCACACACATGGTAACCACCATCAAAATGACGAAAAGAATTTTTTAAAAGATCAATTACATTTAGTTTGGTTGGATTTTTTTCGTCTTCTTTAACTTGGTAATGATAAATCACCTCCAACATGGCAGCCAAATCACTGTTCTTTTGTAATTCTGCTGGTGTAACATTCACCAAAGAAAACAATTCTTCAGTATTTACTAGATTGAAATTACCAGCTAATGATAAATTTCTTGCACGTATGATGTTACGTTTTATGAAGGGATGACAAAACTCCACATTGTTTTTTCCTTGTGTACCATAACGCAAATGCCCCATCAACAATTCACCTACAAAAGGAAGATGACCTTTCAAAAGTTCCGGGTGATTACGGATGTCAGGCTGGTATTTCTCAAGCTCTAGCAATTCCTTTCCCATATTTTGGAAAAGCTCGCCAATGGATTGGGTTGCAACACTTCGTTGGCGGTACATAAAAGGATAGCCTGGTTCTGTATTCAATTTAACCATGGCAACACCAGCACCATCTTGACCGCGATTGTGTTGTTTTTCCATCAACAAATACAATTTGTTGAGTCCATACAAAGCTGTACCGTATTGTTGTTGGTAATAAGAAAGAGGCTTGCGGAGCCTGATATAAGCTAAACCGCATTCGTGTTGGATTGCATCACTCATTTATGGGAACTAAGTTGCAAATTTACTTAGGATATTTGGATTATCATCATTTAGTTAATTCAATTTACTCACATATATTCGTTAAATGATTAAATCATTTCTATTTCGTATAGATATATAATAATTTGAAGATTTATAATATGTTGTAAAACAATATATTACAAAATTTAAAGCAAAAAAATCCCGTAAAAACGGGATTTAATTGTTGATATTTTTTAGGATTGTATTTACTGAATTTTTTTGCCTAGTAAGTTATTGAATGTAATTTTTATCGCATCGCAATTTGAATAATCTTGATCTAACATTACATAATAAGTAGGAAGATTTTCTTTGAACCATTTTTCTAATGTATTCATCTTTTTTTCTTCCAAGGCTTTTTGAGCCAATTTGTTGTAATCGTCTTTTATATTTTCACGATGTGGTTCAGTTTTTGATTGTAAAACGATTAATCTTACACCTTTCTTACCTCTTTCGTCTGTAAATTCCATTGGTGCAGAAAATTCACCAACTTTTAGAGTGCTTAAATTTTTAACGATATCTTTATCCAATTCATCAATAGTTACAGAAGTTCCATTGGCACCAGAAACCAATCCAGCTGTGAATTTACTATTCTCATCCTCACTATATTTATCAATTGCTTCACCGAAAGAGAGCGTGCCAGCAATTAGTCGAGCCCTAATACTATCCATTTTCTTCAAAGATATGTTTACTTCAACATCAGTAATTTGAGGAATACGTAAGATGTGTCTAATAACTGCATCATCGCCATTTCTAGAAACCATTTGAATAATATGATAACCAAATTTACTTTTTACCACACTTGAAACTTGACCTTCTTTTAAACGAAATGCAGCATTTTTAAAATCAGCATCCCATTGTTTTTCAGATTTGTTTATTTCATATCTACCGCCATTTTGTTTGCTTCCTGGATCTTCAGAATACAAACGAGCCATATTGTCAAATGATCTACCAGATTCAACTTGCTTTTTATAATAAGCCAATTCGTCAATTGCAAATTTTTCCAATTCTCTTCCAGCCTTGGGGTATAAAATCAATTGACCAACAACCAATTCTGTTTCATAAAATCGTAAACTGTCTTTTGGAATTCTTTGGTAAAAAGCTCTAACTTCTTGTGGAGATATTTTTAAACTTTCAACAATTTTTGAGCGCATGGCATCAGCAAGGCGGCGTTCTTTTATTGATTGTCTTAGATCTTCTTTAATTTGATAAACTGTTCTTCCAGCAATTTGCTCAAGTGCTTCTTTGCCGCCATATTCCATTATAAAATAGCGTACACGTTGGTCTAATTCAGCATTTACTTCTTCATCACCAATAGGAAGTGAATCTTTTTCGGCTTGAAGCACTAAGGCTTTATCCATCATCATCTTCTCTAACAAAACACATTCAGCATCTTTAGGGATTTCTCCTCCTTTACGCTTGATGTCGTCCATATAATTAGACAAATCGCTCTTTAATACAATTTTATCTCCTAAAACACCCACAATTTTATCAACCAATAATTTTGCCGATTGTGCTTGAGATTGAGCAGCCATAAATAGAAAGGCTACTACCAGTAACTTTTTTGCCATACGCAAAGATGAGTATATAGATGCTAAAAAAAACATAAAATTTTTTAAGATTATGGATTTATAAGATGTAAACCGGTACGATGAATTTAACATTGTACCGGTTTATCTTATATATCTTGGTTATAGTGAACGTTTCACTTCTTCTTCTTCAAATGCTTCAATAATATCACCTACACGAATATCAGCATAGTTTTTAACCGTAAGTCCACATTCCATGTGCGATGTTACTTCTTTCACATCGTCTTTGAAACGCTTGAGTGAACCCAATTCGGCTGCCTGACCTTCTCCTTTAGGGTATTCCACAATACCATCTCTGATAACGCGGATTTTACTGTTCCTAAGGATTTTACCGTCAAGCACATAACAACCTGCAACGGTAACTTTATCAAATTTATAAACCTCTCTGATTTCCACGTTGGCAATAATTTTCTCTTCAAATTTAGGCTCCAACATACCTTCCATCGCACTCTTGATTTCTTCAATTGCGTTATAGATGATAGAGTACAATCTAATTTGAACACCTTCAGTTTCAGCTAATTTATTGGCTTGTAGGGAAGGTCTAACGTTAAAACCAATAACAATTGCATCAGATGCTGTTGCTAACAATACATCACTTTCCGTAATTTGTCCTACTCCTTTAAGTACAACTGAAACAGCAATTTCCTCGGTGGTTAATTTTTGCAATGAATCGCTTAATGCTTCAACAGATCCGTCCACATCACCTTTGATGATAATATTCAATTGTTTGAAATTACCTAGTGCCAATCGGCGACCAATTTCATCCAACGTAATGTGTTTTTTAGTACGGATACCTTGTTCACGAAGGATTTGAGCTCTTCTGCTAGCTACTTCTTTAGCTTCAGATTCATCTTCATAAACTTTGAACTTTTCTCCAGCCTGGGGGGCACCGTTTAATCCAAGAATCAATACTGGTGTACTTGGTGGAGAAAGGTCTTCACGCTTATTTCTTTCATTAAACATGGCTTTAACCCTACCATAGTGTTGTCCACTTACTACAATATCTCCAACTTTTAGTGTTCCGTTTTGCACCAAAACGGTTGCAACGTAACCCCTACCTTTGTCTAGAGTTGCTTCAACCACAGTTCCTGTAGCTTGCTTATCTGGCGTAGCTTTGAGGTCAAGAACTTCGGCTTCTAATAATATTTTTTCTAGCAATAAATCTACGTTCAAACCTTGTTTTGCAGAAATTTCTTGGTTTTGAAATTTACCGCCCCATTCTTCTACAAGGATATTCATGCCGGCAAGTTGCTCATAAATCTTTTGAGGATTTGCTCCATCTTTATCGATTTTGTTAACAGCAAATATCATAGGAACGCCGGCTGCTTGTGCGTGGCTGATTGCTTCTCTTGTTTGAGGCATAACTGCATCATCCGCTGCAACAACAATAACTGCAATATCCGTTACTTTGGCACCACGAGCACGCATCGCTGTAAAGGCTTCGTGACCAGGAGTATCCAAAAATGTTATCTCTTTTCCATTTACTACCGCCACTTTATAGGCACCAATGTGTTGGGTGATACCACCCGCCTCACCAGCTACCACATTTGCGTTACGAATATAGTCAAGCAATGAGGTTTTACCATGGTCAACGTGACCCATTATGGTTACAATTGGAGATCTTGGAAGCAATTCACCACCGGTGGCATCATCAAGATCATCAACTTCCAATTCCATCTGCTTCTCCATATCAATGAACTCAACTTCAAAGCCGAACTCACTTACCACCAATTCAATTACTTCAGCATCCAAACGTTGGTTGATAGAAACCATGATACCGAGGTTCATACACTTTCCAATAATTTCGGCAATACTTACATCCATCAACGAAGCCAATTCACTTACACTAATGAATTCTGTTACTTGTAATTTATTATCAAGTGATTCATTGCCCATTGCATCTGCCATTTCATCGCGTTTTGCACGACGGTGCTTGGCTTTAAGGCTTTTTCCTTTACCGGTTCCACCAGACAATTTGGCTTGTGTTTGTCTGATTTTTTCTTGTATCTCTTTAGAATCGATTTCTCTATTTTCAGATCGTTCACCTTTCTTTTCAGGTTTAAAACGAGAAGGTTGGGCCGGGCGAACCGTTAAATTATTGCTAGGGGCTCCAGTTTTTTGTTGTCCTTGACCTTGACCCTTTGCACCTTGTTGGCCGCCTTTATTGAGAACCACCTTAAATTGTCCACCACCACCAAGAGCTACTTGTTGTGGAGCAGGCTTTTCTTGTGGTTGTTGTAAAGCTTGGGCTGGTTGTTGAGCACCTTTTTTCTCAATAGGAATACGTTTGCGTTTGCGCTTTTCATCAAAACCACGATTTTTATCAGGTTCAACTGGTAAAACAATTCTACCAACTATTTTTGGTCCTTCTAGTTCCGGTGCTTCAATTTTTAACTTATCTAAGAGAGGTTCTTTGCTAATTGGTTCTGGAGGTGTAACCACAACATCTGCAAGTTTTGGTGCAACAACAGCTGCAATTTCTGGCTCAATAACAGGAGTTTCAGAAACTGTAGTTTCAATAATTACAGGCTCAATAATTGCAGGTTCAATAACTACATCAATTGGACTTGGGGTAGTTTCTTTTGTTTCAATAGATGCACTTTCTATTTCTTTTTCAATTGCTGGCTCAGTAATAGGTTCCACAAATACTGGAGGTAAAACTTCCGCAATTTTAACTTCGGGTTGAGTTTCAACAATTGGAGCAACTATTTCTGGTACAACTTCTTCAATTTTGGATTCCTTTACAACTGGTGCAAAGTGATCGATAGGTTTTGGAGCAATTGGTTCAGGAGTTTTTTCTATTTCATCAACAGTTGGTTGAATAACTGCGACTGGTTCTTCTTGGATTTCAGGCTTAACAGACTTTCTTGGTCTTGTTGATGAATCAATAGCATCCAAGTCAATTTTACTAATAATTTTTGGTCCGTCTAATTCAGGAGCATCAATTTTAGTAATTTCTGGTAGGTCTTGTTTTGGAATAGGAGCTTGAATTGGTGTTACTGGCTCAGTAGGCTCATCTTTAAAAACGGGGGTAGCTGCGGTTGCGGATACTTCTTTATCTTCAGGTTTTTTCTTGCCTTCTTTACGGAAACTGATTTCCTCTTCGTCTTTCTTCTTTTTTACGTCACCGGCATTCCCCTTAGGGATTTCAATCTGGTTGCTCTTCATCTTGGCTGCCTTATCAGAAGAAAACTCCTGTTGAAGGGAACGGTACATCTCGTCCGTAAGCTTTGAATTGGGCTTCAGATCCTCTTTGTTAAAACCTTTACCGGAAAGAAAGTCCACAAGGGTATCTTTACCGATGTTAAACTCCTTGGCAGCGGCCAGTAATCTGGGTGTATTTGTTTCTGACATTTATCCTCCTAAACCTTAGTTTATTTTATTTCCGGCACATACCGAAAATGTTATTCTTTTTCAAATTCGGCCTGTAATACTTTTCTAACTTCTTCTACTGTTTCCTTTTCTAGGTCTGTTCTTCTAACCAACTCATCAAATGAAAGCACCAACACACTTCTTGCAGTATCGCAACCAATGCGTTTAAGTTCATCAATAATCCAAGGTTCTATTTCATCACTGAATTCTTCAAGATCAATATCAAATTCATCTGTTTCATCAATATTGTCTCTAAATACATCAATGGTGTAGCCTGTTAAATCTTCAGCCAATTTAATATTTACGCCACGTTTTCCAATCGCAAGAGAAACTTGTTCTGGTGAAACAAAAACTTCAGCAGTTTTTCTTTCTGTATCAAGGTTCATCTTTGTGATCTTTGCTGGTGTTAATCCTCTTTGTATCAACAATTGTGTATTGTTGGTCCAATTGATTACATCAATATTTTCATTTTTCAATTCGCGAACGATTCCGTGAATTCTACTTCCCTTCATACCTACACAAGCACCTACAGGGTCAATCCTATCGTCGTAACTTTCTACTGCTACTTTTGCACGTTCTCCAGGTTCACGAACAATTTTTCTTATAACAATCAGACCATCAAAAATTTCGGGCACTTCAATTTCCAATAATTTACCGAGAAATGAGGCGTGCGTTCGTGAAAGTATGATAACAGGATTGTTGTTGCGAAGTTCAACTTTTTTAATTACTGCACGAAGAGATTCTCCTTTTTTGAAATAATCTGCAGGAATTTGCTCTGATTTGGGTAAAATAAGCTCATTTCCATCCTCATCCAATAACAAAACTTCTTTTTTCCAAACTTGGTAAACTTCTGCACTTATAATTTCGCCAACTCTATCACCATATTTTTTTATCAATATGCTTTTTTTGAGGTCGCTAATTCTACTTGCAAGTGTTTGTTTTGCTGCTAAAATTGCACGGCGACCGAAATCAAGAATTTCTACATCCTCGTATAAATCTTCACCAACTTCATAGCTGGAATCAATTTTAGCTGCATCTGTTACAGAAATTTCAGCCAACGGATCTTCAACGGTTCCATCTTCTACAATTAATCTGCGACGCATTATTTCTAGGTCACCCTTTTCTGTATTTACAATTACATCAAAGTTATCGTCTGAACCATACTTTTTACGGAGCAATGTTTTAAAAACATCCTCTAAAACTTTCATCATCGTAGGGCGGTCAATGTTTTCCGCATCTTTGAATTCCTGAAAGGATTCTATCAAGTTTATACTCGCCATAGCATTCGCTTTTTGCCCTTCTTAAGGATACTTAAAATGTTACCTGAACTTTTGTTGTTTTTATATTACTAAATGGAATGGTATGTGATACCGTTTCCTTTTTTTTGTTTTTGCCCTTCAATTCTTCTACAATTATACCAGTTTCTGAATATTCTTTCAAAACACCTTCAATTATAGATGCGTCTGCCAAAACAATTTCAACATTTCTTCCAATATTGATTTGGTATTGACGCGGTAATTGTAGAGGTTCATCCAATCCTGGTGATGACACTTCAAGCGAAAAATCACCATCCGGATAAAATTGACTTTCTTCAATGAACTTGTATAGTTTTCTATTTAAAGATACACACTTCTCAATATTAACACCATTATCACCATCAACAAATATTTTAATATTGTTGGTAGGTCTGCTTTTGATACTTATTAAGAAATAAGCACTATCTTCTGCTAGTAATTCTTGCAGATGGCCTTCAATTGCTGCTAATTTTAGATCTTTATTCATGAGGGATAATAAAGAAGGGAACGATAACCGTTCCCTTCCACTGTTTCTTCCTTTGCAAATGTAATACAATATTATATTTTTTTCAAAAAAATAATTTATTCCATTTTTGATACAATTTCTTCAATAATGACTGATTTAAATCATTTTATTTTAGAAGCTGTCGAATTACTTTCACCCTATGCCATTTCCGGAAGATTTCTCTGATTATTTCAATACGCAAAGTAGAATTGTTAAAGAATACTTTGAAACACGCTTGCAGCTTATAAAACTTCAATCTGCACTAGCTGTTTCTCGCATTTTAAGTTTACTAATAGTTTTAACAATTGTAGGGATTTTGTTCTTATTTGTATTGCTCTTTTTGGGATTGGCATTAGCTTGGTATCTTTCAGAACTTACTGGAAATAGGGTTTTAGGTTTCAGTGGTGCGGCTGTAGCATTCTTTATTTTGATGATGATGTTAATTCTTTTTAGGAAAGCAATTTTACAAAATCCAATAATTCGTTTATTTATTCATGCCACAACAAAAGATATAACAGATGAGCAAGAATGATTATAAAGAAGAGATTAACCAAAAAGCGATGAAAATCACAAATATTGATCATCTTGAAAAGGAAATTTTGCGTTTAAAGTTGCGAATAAAAACATTGGAATACGATTGGGAAAACAACAACAAAAACTTAAAGGAAAATTTGGGAGATGTTTTGTTGCGTACACTATACAATAAAATATTGCAGTCTAACCAAGTTTGGTTCAATATTGCACAAATGATAATCAATCAACCAACAATTAAGGAATTGTTTAGTAAATTTCGGGAGCGTATTATAGAGAAATTGAAAAAAATATTTACAAAAAAGTAAAGAATATGAAGAGAATTAGTTTTTAATTTCTTCAAAATCAATATAATCATCTTTAGAAGCAACTTTTTTATGTTGAGTTGAAGATGAATTGCGTTGGTTAAAGCTTCCAGATTGTTGTTGGTCTTCAGCTTTTTGTTTCATTGAATTAAATTGTTGTTTAACCTTCCTAGTAGTCATTACAATAGGAAAAATAAAATCAACAACCAATTTAAATAGGAAGTAAAACAATAAACCGTAAAAAATCCAAGAAAACATAATAAAAGTTATTTTAGATAATGTATAAAATTAAATAAAAATTCTTTCGTGCGCTGTTAAAATTAGCTGTGAAAGTAGAAAATAATTGTTTAATTTCGCATTTCCCTAAAAGGGAGGGACCCTTAGCTCAGCTGGTTAGAGCATCTGACTCATAATCAGAGGGTCGTTGGTTCAAGCCCGACAGGGTCCACAGTATCAAAAGCAGTTAAAAGATTTTTCTTCTAACTGCTTTTTTGCTTATACAACTAATAATCTAATTTAAAAATCCATAACAAATAGAATTCCTAAAACACATTTAACTATAACTTAATTGTATAAATTTTAAAATCACTAGCGTTTATAATTGTACATAGTTAAATGATTATAAGCTATTTAATAAATTTCATTGACTTCAAAATAATTTTTAAATTAAATTTAAGTTGTTAAGTTTTTTTAATCTTGAATAACAAATGTTTATAATAAGTTTATCTTTGTAGCAATACAATTCGTCTTTGCATACAATGAACCCCAAAATAAAGATATCAGTTTTGATTTCTGTATTTAATACCGATTTCAAAACAATAAAGAGAGCTATCGATTCTGTGCTCAATCAAACATTCCAAGATTTTGAACTTATTATAATAGATGATGGCAGCTTTATTGATCAAAATCATCAGTTATTAGATTACACAATTCTGCACGATTCTAAAATAACTTATCTACGCCACAAAAATCGTGGTCAATCACAATCCATAAATCGCGGATTGTTACTTTGCCAAGGTTCTTATATTTCAATATTGGATGCTGATGATGAGTATGAAGCCAATCATTTGTTTGCCTGCTTACAAGAAATGAAAGATGTAGATTTAATTGCTTCAACCACAAGAACAATCGTAGACAAAGAAGAAGACCATTATGTACCTGATAAATTCAATCTTAACAGATTGATTCATGTT
The DNA here is from genome assembly GCA_945871875.1 of Sphingobacterium thalpophilum. Lineage (GTDB taxonomy): Bacteria > Bacteroidota > Bacteroidia > Chitinophagales > Chitinophagaceae > Pollutibacter. The sequence continues at coordinate 22,804 of CAMBYC010000020.1, read as the reverse complement.
GATGATTGTGTGTTGTTTGCAACCCTTTTTGGGAAAAAAGAGGTTTTCCAAAACCAGTCTTTTCAAGATTTTTATGCTGCAGATGCACATTTTTTTGAAAATGCCTCCAAAAATTACAAAGTAAAAAAAGTAGATTTAAGGACCTATATTTATTACCGCAACAGTCCTTCTAGCATTTGTTCAAAAATCAAGAAACAATCATCAATTTTAATTTAGATTTTTTGACAATGGAGCCACTTGTTTTACATTATAATTTAATTATGGCTTGCCATTTTACGGGAATTTATGATGTAAATAGAACCACAACTCTGCCAGATAACGATTATACGCTAGTTAAAGAATGGGTTGATTCAATAATAAATCAAGAGCTAAGTGGTTTACTTTTTCACAATAATTTGAGTGAAGAAACCTGTTCAATTCATCAAAATAAAAATGTTCAATTTGTAAAAGTAAAACACAATCCAGTTTATAACCCCAATATTTACAGGTATTTTGTTTATAGAAATTACTTGAGAGAAACAGATAGAAAGATAAAAAATCTTTTCATTACTGATGTTTCAGATGTTGTAATTATACAAAACCCATTCAAACAACAGCTATATTTAGAAAATCCAACTTCTCTTTTTTGTGGAGATGAAGAAAAAATTTTAGACAATGAGTGGATGCAGGAACATTCAGCTCATTTGCGCAGTAAAATTGACGACTATCTAAAATATGAAATTCATTTTAAAACTGCAAAGCTGCTTAATTGTGGCATTATTGGGGGAAATATTGAGATAATGCAGCCGTTTCTTGAAAATTTATGTACAATTCACGAGCAATTTAATTCAGACAATAAAACTGGATATACGGGAGATATGGGAGCATTTAATTATTTGGCAAGAACCCAATTCAACCGTCAACTTATTTTTGGGGAACCAGTAAATACCAAGTTTAAAAGTTATGAAACCAATAGAGCTGATTGTTGGTTTAGGCATAAATAATCTGAGGTAATAATTTTTATTGCTCAAATTCATTAGTTAAAATTTATTCGTGGTTGGAATGGTTGCAAACACATTTCTTTAAAGAATTTGATGATTTTCATCGCTTTTAATTCTTTTACCAACATTCTAGTGTTGATTCCCTATAGTTGAATTCTATTTCGGTAAATCGCTTTTTTTCATCAATATGTACACAATAACCAAGAATGTCATCAAGATTAAACCAAATAAGCAGCCACCATTTGAGCTACAAAACCAGTGATTAGACCTACCAATAAATCACCGTTTTTATGGTCGCTTGCAACCATTCTGGAACTTATAACAATTCCTGTTAAAAAAACTGAAGTTATCAAGGGCCAAAGTTGGTACAAATGTCCATCAAACAAAATAACAACGATCATACCCAATAATCCGCCCATACCCATGGCGTGCATACTAATTTTTATGTAAATATTGGCAATTGAACCTGCAATAGATGCATAAAATACACCTTGCATTGCATCTTTCAATACCTGCGGAATTTCAATATTGTTGTAGAAAACATACCAAGTCCAGAAGAAAAAAATAATGCAAGCCATATAGGGCACAATTCTTTCTTTTTGGGTTCGCAAATAAATAGATTCGTTAAAACCAAGGCCTTTTAGCAATAATACCACCAAAACTGGGAAAACAAAATTGTTGTTGGCAACGGTTACCAATTGAAAAAATTTATTCAATCGCGTGCTGTATTGGAAATAATATGGGTTTATATAAATCACATAAAAAGCCATATAAACACACACCAATAAGGGATGTAAAATTAATGAAATGAATTTTGCCGCTATTTTCATAATTGTTTTCTTAACCGAGCAACAGAAATATTCAGTTGTTCGCGGTATTTTGCAACCGTTCTTCGTGCAATATTATAACCTTTTTGTTGAAGCAACTCTGTTAGCTTTTCATCACTTAACGGATTTTCTTTGTCTTCACTTTCGATAAAACCATTTAAAATCTTTTTTACTTCACGGGTAGAAACTTCTTCACCGCTTTCAGTACTCATAGATTCAGCAAAAAAGAACTTTAAACGGTAGGTTCCAAATTCTGTTTGTACATATTTGCTGTTGGCAACACGGCTAATTGTTGAAATATCTAGATTTGCTTTTTCAGCTATATCTTTAAGAATCATTGGTTTAAGCGATGTTTCATCACCAGAATAGAAAAAATCTTCTTGGTGATTGATAATACATTGCATAGTAATCAAGAGTGTATGTTGCCGTTGTTTTATGGCATCAATAAACCATTTAGCTGCTTCTATTTTTTGCTTTATAAAAACTACAGCTTCTTTTTGCTGTTTGTTTTTTTTATTGCCTTTATCGTATTCGCGAAGCATATCACGATAATCTTGGCTTATTCGAAGATCTGGAGCGTTTCTAGAATTTAGGGTAAGTTCAAGATTTCCACCATTATTATAAACAAAAAAATCTGGCGTGATATAAGTATCAATAGATTGTTCAGATGGTATATTACTTCCGGGCTTTGGATTTAAACCTGTAATTTCTTGCACTGCAAATTTTAGTTCTTGTTCGGTAATTTCTAATCCTTTTTGAATTTTGACGAAGTGCTTTTTGGTAAATTCGTCAAAATATTTTTCTAGAATTGCTATTGCGATATGTATTGATCCATTTGTTTTTAATGGTTGTTTGCGATACAATTGCAAAAGCAAACATTCTTGTAAATTTCTAGCGGCAGTTCCAGGCGGATCAAATTCTTGTATTCGTTTGATAACAGCTTCCACTTCTTTTTCAGTGGTTATAATGTTTTGCCTAAAAGCGAGGTCATCTACAATAGAAGCCGTTTCTCTTCTCAAATATCCGTCATCATCTATGCTCCCAACAATTTGTTCTGCAATAGTGCGGGTTTGATCGTCAATTTCTATAATTGATAATTGTTCTTGAAGCAGATCGTAAATGTTTCCTTGAAGTTTTTGCTGTACAAAACTATTTTCTTCAGTTTCCGACTGGCTATCGTCTCGAAGTCGATAATCTGCAATATCACCATCCTCATCTGTTACATATTCTCTAATATCAATATTTCCATATTCATCTACACTACCATCGGGATCTTCATATTCATCAGTTTGGTCAACATCAAATTCATCAATAGTTTGTTCAGCTTCAGCTGTTTCCCAATCTTCATCATTCAATTCTAATGCAGGATTTTCTTCAATTTCTTCTTGAATACGTTCCTCTAAATTGGCAGTTGGCACCTGCAACAACTTCATCAGTTGAATTTGTTGAGGAGACAATTTCTGTAAAAATCTTTGTTGAAGTCCTTGACTGAGTGACATAATCTACGGTTCTATTTTTCCAACTTCTGCAACTTATAATGTAGATTATTTGTTTATAATTTATATATTGGTTCAAAAGTTGGTCTCGAATCAAAAATCGAGCCATAAATTTACAACATATATTTTTGAGCGATGAAAAATTATACAATAAGATTGATTTTAGCTATGATTTTGGTTAATTTTTTCAATGCAGCAGCTTGCCAGCAATGGAAATCAAGGTCAAATGTTACTAAATTATTAAATGATACTTTAGCCAATAAATCTGTTTGGCGAACGCCAACTGCCATGAATTTGCAACCTATTCCAGCATCAACGCTTCAATGGGGAATTGTTTGCAGAAAAGAATGGGCTTTTGAAAAGAAGACAGGAATTCCATTGAAAATACGATTAGGAAGCCTAGAATATGTTAACAAAATGGAAGGAAAATCATCCCATTAATTTTTTAGCCATTCCATAATTGGTACAACAGCAGGTTCGCTATAGTAATTGGTTCTTAAACTATCTGACCATCCATTAGGATTTTTTATAAAATTTTTACTACTAAAAAAGATTTCACCTTGAATATTGGGAGTATTTCTAATGGCGTCCATTTGACGAGTCAATTGGGTAGAATCTTGCCAAGCTAAATTGGTTCCGGCTTTGTAAATACCTAAACCGATATAGCAATGTTTTCCGTAAGAATTTTTGCTCCACCAATCGAGTAAAACTTCAAATGGGGCGGCTTTATGGCCAAATTCCCAATACAACTGAGGGGCAACATAATCTATCCAACCCATTTTCAACCACAACACTATATCAGCATACAAATCATCGTAATTGGTTTGTCCGGCTTTTGTGTTGCTGCCTGTGCTGTCTTTATCGTTGTTACGCCAAACCCCGAAAGGCGAAATACCAAATTTACAATTTGGCTTTTCTTTTTTTATGGAACGATACAATTGAACAATAACAGAATCCACATTACTTCTACGCCAATCATCTTTAGACAATGATGAACCACTTTTTTGGTAACTATTTTCATCGGGAAATTCTACCCCAGGAACGCGATAAGGATAGAAATAATCGTCGAAGTGAATTCCATCAATTTGATAACGCCTTACAATATCAACAATAACATCAGTAACAAAAGCCTGAACAAGTTTATTACCGGGGTCAAAATATTTTTTTCCTCCATAATTCAGAAACCACTCGGGGTGTATGCGAGAAATATGTGTAGGAGATATTGAAGTTTTACCAATATTATTGTCTGCTCTATAAGGATTACACCAAGCGTGGAATTCCATATTGTTTTTATGTGTAACCTCAATCATAAATGCCAATGGATCGTAATAAGGTATTGGCGGTTTTCCTTGAACGCCATTTAGCCACTCGCTCCAAGGTTCATAAGGGGAAGGGTACATGGCGTCTGCTGCCGGACGAATTTGAACAATCAATGCGTTCATGCCGTTGCGTTTGTGCATTTCAACCAAACGAACAAACTCAACTTTTTGAGAATCAACAGGCAAGCCCTTTTTTGAAGGCCAATCGATATTTCCAACAGATGCTACCCATGCAGCTCTAAATTCTGAACGAGGAATGGTTTGTATATTTTGAGCCGTTGAAGGATTAATTCCTACAACTATTATAAATGCTAAAAACAATTTTAATGTTTTAGATTTTGTTGCTATTGTAATTATTTTCATACCAATTGTTTATAAATAATGCAATGACGTGCATTTCATTCAAATTTTCGCCCAAAGAAAAGTTAAATTACAGATTTGAATTGTAATAAAATTTGATTTTTTAAATTTCTTCTGAAATTGTAGGTTTCTTTTCTTGATGAATAAATTCAATAATATAAATCTTAATCAACAAAATAAAATAGGAAAATAGCAACGGACCAAAAATGAATCCCATAAAACCAAACAACCCTAGTCCTAAAATTACACCTAAAATAGTAATAACGGGATGCATATTGCCAATTTTTTGCATAAGGGTGATTCTAGATAAATAATCTACATTTCCAGTAACAATTGCACTGTAGAGCAACAACCCCATTCCTTGTAAATTTTCTCCACGGGAATATAATAAAACAACCAATGGAACCCAAACAACCATCGTACCTAAAATGGGGAAAAAAGCAAAAACACCGGTAAGGAATCCCCATAACCCGTATTCTGCCAATCCAAAAATCCAATAACCAATTGTTGCAGTAACGCCTTGAATTAGTGAAATTAAAGGAATACCTATAGCATTTGCCCTAACCAAGTGAAGGGTTTCACTACCAAGTTTCATGATATTTTCAGCCTTTAATGGAATGTATTTAACTAAGGCTTTTTCTAAATACGCACCATTTACGAGCATAAAATATATCATAAAAAACATCATCAATAAATTACTTAAAATGGAGATTGTACTATTTAAAAATCCGGGTATAAAACTCCGCATTTGAAGTTCCCATAATTTTATATTCTCTGGTGTCATTATCTGTAGGTTCGTGCTCTGATAAATAACATCTGATAAATGCTGTAAACCACTTTTAAGCTCTTGCGATCTTCCCGATAAATCAGTAATTTTTGGAATAATTAATTTAACAACATAAAACGAAGGTCCTACGAGCAATACAAGATATAAAATTAAGAACAACACAGAGGTCCATCTTACATTCCACTTCCTTTCATTAACTAAATAAAAAAATTTACCTCTGCTCAAAATGTACAATGTGATTGCTCCCAAAAAACCTGGAACAAACATATACAACTGCTGGAATATTAGAAATCCAATAACAATAATGCAAACGAGCAAAAGCAATTGCCGGATGTGTTGATTAAAAGACTCCATAATTTAGTATAGGAAATTTTTATACCAATAGGAGTTAGTAGCTAGTGGTTAGTGGTTAGTAAAAATTTATTGAAATAATCAATTTCTACAAATTCAAGCATAAAAACAGAATTAATTTAACTAAAATCTACAAATGATTGTGAACTTAAGATTACTTGCTTTTTTTATTTATTTTTATTACATCATTGAACTAGTTAATTTAAAATTTATGGAAGCAAGTACTGCATCATTCTTTAAAAGTCCCAAACCATTATCAATAAGAATTTGGCATTGGCTTACATTTATTTTTTTCTTGGCATCATTAACTACAGTAATATTTGGATCAACTTTATTTAAGACACGAGAAAATATTTCTACCGTACAAGAACAAGTTGAACGAAAAGGTGGAATGGTTACTAAAGACCAGGCAAAAGCAGTAGCTCATGAGTTTAGTGATAAACTATGGATGTTACATAAAAATATTGGTTATTTTCTTAGTTTTTTAATGTTGATGAGAGTCATCATTGAAATTTCAATGTCTAAAGAAGAGAAATTGTTTAATAAAATAAAGTCAACAGTCAAACTTCAAGAAAAATCTGAGGAAAGAACACATTTCTTGTGGGTCAATTTTTCTTATGCAATTTTTTATGTGCTGTTTATAATGATGACAACAACTGGATTGGTTTTGGCTTTTGAAGATCAAAAATGGTTAGATCCTATTCATGGTATTTCTAAAGACATTCATGAAAATATTCAATGGGGACTTTATGCATTTATGTTTTTTCATATTGTAGGAGTAATTAGGGCTGATAATACTAAATATGGGGGAATTGTTTCTAGAATGATAAACGGGAAATAATGGTTAATGGTTAATGGTTAATGGTTAATGGTTAATGGTTAATTAAAAAAGTTAAACATTAACAATTAACAATTAACCATTAACAATTAATTTCTCCATTTCCAAACTACAATATCCCAAGGCACTCCTCCATAGGTAAGCGTTCCTGCTACTTCGAAACCGGTTTTTTTGTGTGCTTTTAAAGATCTTGTATTGGCTTGTGCCACATCTGTTGCACAATAATCATAAGTATCTTGTAAGCATTCTCTAAAATGGTTGTATAATTTTTGAACCAATCCCATTCCTCGATATTCTTTAGCTACACACAATTGTCCAACTACTACATATTTTGATTCAGCCATAGGTTTACCCTCAAATGGCAATGCATCTATAGCATTAAATAAACCTTCAATTAAATCGTGGTTTTGCCTTACAGATTGAACGGCAACCAAGGCATAACCGGCAATAATGTCTCCATCTTTAGCAACAATAGCAGGACTAGCTTCATGCATTTGCGTTAAAAATTCCATAGAATAACTAGCTGTAAGAAATCCTTGATTTTCAGCCTCAAATGAGGAAATATTTTCTTTTAAGTTAAATTGCTGTAAGCTGTGAATGTGTTCTAATTCAGAAATATTACTAACATGTGTTATTGTAATCATTTATATTGATATATGCTTTCAGCGAATATATATATTAAAATTGCTGGTTTTAGCAGAAAGTGTGAGCTTCTAGATTATTGAATTGCTAATTTTTAAGAACTACTGATTTATGATATGTATTGAAATTTACAGTTTTGAATTTCTAAACATTAAGTTTTTAAATAATTACATCCAATTGGTGCAAATCATTAAAATTATATCTAAGAATTGGCACATTTAGTAAATTTTAATGTAAACAAACATAATTAATCGTTAAATTTGAATTACTAATCAATTTATTTAACATGAGAAAAAACTTATTACTTGGCTTAGTAGCTATTTGCTGTCTGTTTTCGACAGTTGTAGCTCAGAATGTAAATGTAAAAGGAAAGGTTACGGATGATACCGGAACTCCTGTGGCTTCTGCCAGCATTATTGTTAAGGGTTTAACATCAGGTGTAACAACCGATGCACAAGGAAACTTCAGTATTTCTGCAGCAAAAGGTGCTGTTCTTTTAGTTTCTGCTGTGGGCTTCGAAACACGTGAAATTTCAGCAACCACTTCATTTTTAACCATTGGTTTATCTAGTGGTGTAAAAGGGTTATCTGAAATTGTAGTTACTGGTTTCGGTGGTGCACAAATTAAAAAAGATTTAACTGGTAACATTGCTCGCGTAAGAGGTAAAGACATTGAGTTTATGCCTACTCCGTCTGTTGATGCTGCCTTACAAGGTAAAGCTGCTGGTGTATTTGTAAACAGCCAATCAGGTAAACTTGGACAAGCGGTTACAGTTAGAATTAGAGGTAACTCATCAATTAGTGCAAGTAGCCAACCGCTTTATGTATTAGATGGTGTTCCAGTTACTACAGGTGATCAAAGTTCTTATGGTGGTGAAACCAATCCTCTTGCAGACATCAACCCTAACGATATTGAATCAGTAGAAATTTTGAAAGATGCTTCTGCTGGTGCTATTTATGGTTCTAGAGCTGCTAATGGTGTAATCTTAATTACCACCAAAAGAGGTAAAGCTGGTAAAACTTCAGTTTCATTAAACGTTCAACAAGGTTATGCTGAAGCTACTAAAAGATTAGGCATGTTGAATTCTGAACAGTATGCTGAATTAATTTTGGAAGGTGCAGGATACAATGATGCTCAAGATGGTACACCAATTACTGATCCATATAGCTGGACTACTTATGTAAAAGGTGACATTTTGGATTACTACAGTTATGGCCAATGGTCTAAAGATCCTAAAAAAACTTACAATTGGCAAGATCAAGTTTTTCAGAGAGGTCCATACCAACAAGCTGATTTACAAATCAGAGGTGGATCTGATAAAACTAAGTTTTTCTCTTCTTTCCAACATTTAGAACAAACTGGAACTATTATTGGAAACAGTTTGGTAAGATCTACTGGACGTGTAAATGTTGACCAAAAGGCAAACGACTGGTTAGATTTAGGTATTTCAATGAGTCTATCAAGAACATTGAATAAGCGTTTACCAGATGATAACGCGTTTTCAAATCCGCTTCAAGCAACTGCTTTGATGCCAATGACACCATTTTTAGATCCTAATACAGGATTGGATGCAGGTGCCCCTCCAGGAGATGTAAATATTCCTCTATATTACAACCCAGTTTTGTCTGTAAAGTATGGTAAATTCAACCAAGAAGTTTTCCGCACATTTGCAAACACTTACTTGAAAGCAAAAATTTTATCTGGCTTAACATTCCAAACTGAATTTGGTCTTGACTATCTAAGTCAAAATGAAGAAGGTTATTTTCAATCTCAAACAGTAAGAAACCAGACTCGTGCTGTAAACGGAATTGGAAACAATACTGGAACCTTTATATCTAATTTCAACTCAAACAGCTATTTTAATTATACTAAATTAGTTGGAGCTCATAATATTAATGCTACTTTAGGTATGCAATACCAAGAGTCTAAGGCTAAATATAACTCAGTTGAGGGTACAGATTATCCTTCTAACTCATTCCAAAAAATTGCTAGTGCTGCAACAAAAACAGCAGGAAGTTCATCTCAAACAGATTTCAGCTTCTTGTCATATTTCTTGAGAGGCAACTACACTTTTAGAGATAAGTATTTATTTTCTGCAAGTGGACGTATTGATGGATCTTCTCGTTTTGGAGCAAATTCTAGATATGGATTCTTCCCTGCAGTTTCTGGAGGTTGGATTCTTAGCAACGAAAAATTCTTAGACAACAACAAATACGTTAGCTTCTTGAAATTGAGAGCTAGTTATGGTATTGTTGGTAATGCTGAAATCGGAAACTTTCCTCAATTGGGATTGTTTGCTGGAGATGCAGGCTATGCTGGTGTGAGTGGAACACGTCCATCTCAATTGGCTAATCCAAATTTACGTTGGGAAACAACTAAGCAAATGGATTTTGGTATTGATTTCGGATTGTTGAACAATAGAATCAGTGGTGAAATAGATTATTACAATAAGCAAACCGATGGTTTGTTGTTGAATGTAAACGTACCTGCTACTTCTGGTTTCACAACCATCACCAAAAACGTTGGTTTACTAGAAAATAAAGGTTTTGAGTTTGTGTTGAATACACAAAACTTAGTAGGTAAATTCAAATGGAATACCAATTTCAACATTGCTAGAAACTTTGGAAAAGTTACTGATATCCAAGCTCAAGTTATTGAAGGCGGTGTGAGCAGTATGAACAGAGTTACAGAAGGACAAGCAGTTGGCGTTTTCTATACCGTTGAATATGCTGGTGTAGACCCTAACAATGGTGATGCACTTTTCTACAAGAACACGAAGAATGCTGACGGAAGCTTTGACAGAACAACAACCAACGACTATAAATTGGCTCAACGTATTGTTGCAGGAGACCCAAATCCTAAGTTTGTTATGGGTTTAACCAATAACTTTTCTTATAAAGGATTTGATTTAGCAGTATTTTTCAATGCAGTTTCTGGAAACCAAATTAATATCTATGGAATGGGTCGTTATTCATCAGCAAATATGTTGTATGAAGACAACAATACTGTAGATCAAATGGCTCGTTGGCAGAAGAAAGGCGACATTACTAGTGTTCCTCAAATCAGATTGTACACAATTAACGGATCTCAGGCTAGTACTAGATATATTGTAGATGGTTCTTACATTCGTTTAAGAACAGTTTCTCTAGGTTATACCATCAACCCTAAATTGTTGAACAAATTCAAAATTGAAAAATTAAGAGTTTACGCTTCTGCAATGAACTTGTTGACTATAACCAAGTATCCTTATTGGGATCCTGAGGTTAATGCTGATTCCTTTGATTCTAACATCGCAAAAGGAAACGATTTTTACACACCTCCACAGCCTAGGACATTCTTGCTTGGTGTAAACATTAATTTCTAATTCTTAAATTGAAAAAACATGAAATTATTTTCAATAATAAATAGTAAAATCTGCTTTATTGCAATAGCAGCAGTTGGTATTTTGAGCACAGGTTGTGCCAAACGCTTAGATATTTTACCATATCAAAGTATTTCTTCAGACAAAGCATTATTGACTGAAAGTGATGTAAACGCCGCTTTAATTGGTTGTTATGATGCGGTTCAAAGTGGATCAGTATATGGTGGTGATATTATGGTGTTGAATGAATTAACAGGAAACACTTCAAATATCCAATTCACAGGAACTTTCCAAGCTTTAAGTGATGCATATAATGGTCAAATGATAGCAAATAATTCATTTGCTGCTTCAACTTGGATTGCATCTTACGGAGCAATCAACCGTTGTAATAATGTACTTACCGCTTTAGATAAAGTAACTTCTGGAGCAACAAAAAAAAATAAAGTAGAAGGTGAAGCATTATTTTTAAGAGCTTCTCTCTATTTTGAATTGGTAAAATTGTATGCCAAGTTTTATGGTGATGGAGATTTTGCTGTAAATGCAGGCGTTCCAATAATTACAAAACCTACATTGTCAATAACAGATGGTGACTATGTAAAAAGAAATACTGTTAAAGAAGTTTACGACTTGGTAACTGCTGATTTGGTTAAAGCTGAATCTTTATTGCCAACAAGCAATTCAAGATATGCTACAAAATGGGCTGCAGCAGCACAATTGTCTAGAGTTTATTTAATGTTGGGAAAATATGCTGAGGCAAGAGATGCCGCTAACCGAGTAATTACTGGAAGTGGAAAATCTTTAAACAATAGTTTTCCTGCATTGTGGTTTACTTTCATAAACAGTGGTGGTTCTACTCCATCAGAATATTTATTCTACATTAAATTAACCACGCAAGACGGTGTTAATTCTTTGAATACATATTTCGGAAGAACAATCAGTTCAATTCCAGGTACTTCTGGTAGAAGTGACTGTAAAATTAAAGATGCACATATTGCTTTGTATGAAGCAAATGATGTTCGTAGAAACTTTTTCATTACATCTGGTGGTAACCGCTACACACAGAAACACTTAGATAAATACGGAGATGTTCCTGTAATTCGTTTGGCAGAGATGTTTTTAACAAGAGCAGAAAGCAATTTCAGATTAAGTACAACTGTTGGTGCAAATCCAGTTGACGACATTAATTTGATTAGAGTGAGAGCAGGATTACCAACATTAACTGCTGTAACACTTCCAATCATTACAAAAGAAAGATCATTAGAACTAGCTTTTGAAGGCCATGGTTTAATTGATGCGAAGCGTTTAAAAACATCTGTAGGAACATTAGCTTGGAATTCTCCTAAGTTGATATTCCCAATTCCACAAAGAGAAATGGATGCCAATAAAAATTTGGTACAGAACGAAGGGTATTAATAAACTTGGAATTTGATTATAATAGCAAAGCAGCTGCCTCGGGGTAGCTGCTTTGTTGTTTAAGTAAATATTCTTATGCGTATTATGTGTCTAAAAACTTAAATTACAATTCTATAACCTCTCCAAACCTCGCAACATGAAAACCTTTTTTGATAACCTCATTATATTCAACACTTTTAGGGTTTAATAATGGATTGGTATGGTTAAAATGAATAAAATGCACTTTATTCTTTTCACTTGCCGGTAGGTTTTCACAAATTTTCATCGTTTCTTGAACCGATGGATGTGGAATGGTTGACATATCCCTATTGTTTAATTCTACACCACTATAAAAAGTACCATCAATAAAAGCTACATCAACAACAAATAACTCTTTGATTAAATCGTTATACCACTTCTGCCATTTGTCGATATCAGGGATAAACAATACTGTTTTATTTGGACCAATAATTTTATAACCAACCGTTTCGCTAAATTCATCTCGGTGTGGCACTTTAAAGGGTATAATTTTTAAATTTGGAGTGATTTCAACTTGGTTTTGTTCGACAATAGGTTGTAATACAATATTTTCTAGTTTTACCAACTGGCTCCATGGTCCGCTTTTTTCTAAATAAGATTTCATTCTAGGCATTGCAAATAAAGGTATTTTTGAAGCATTTAAAGCCTCTTTTCCCAAAAACATTAATCCTGCATAATGTCCAATGTGTGCGTGTGTAAGGAAAATTCCGTCTGGCTGGAATTCCATACTTTTTGATGTATAACCTTGTAAATATTTTAGTTGATTGCCAATTTCAGGGGTTGCTTCAAAAAGATATTTTTTACCAGCTTCAAAATCTATAAGTCCAAGTGATACCACTTTTTTTGTTGAATCAGCTATTTGGCAACAAACTTTTGTACATCCAATATGTGGACAACCACCATCTTGAACTGTTCCCAAAATGGTGAGTTTTGGGTTTTTATTAAAATTTGTACCTGCATTTGGTTGTGCAAATATGCTTGATATCATCCCAATTTGAAAGAAAAGAAAAAGATTTAATGATCTAGCGTTTAATTTATAAAATGAAACTTTCATCCGCATTTTGTAAAGTCCTTTAGGCATTATAAACTTATCACTTACTACTTACTACTTATCACTTATAAAAATGCCGGAGCAAAATGGTTAAATTTTACTCCGGCATTTTATTTAAACAGTTTCAAATTTTATTTGATACCGTATTTGTATTTGTATCTTTCAAACAATTGTTTATGTTTGTCTGTAAGATCTACATTTCTACCTTGAATAAATGCACTTACAATTTTGCTGCTGCGCATATCCAAAATATCTCCAGTACTAATTACAATATTGGCATCTTTTCCAACTTCAATAGAGCCGGTTTTATCAGAAATACCTAAAATTTTTGCTGCATTTAAAGTAATTGCACAAAGTGCTTGCTCTTTTGTTAAACCATAAGCTACAGAAGTTCCGGCATTAAAAGGAAGATTTTTTCCTCTATGCTGACCATCTTCATCATTTATCGCAAACAAAACACCAGCTTTTTGCAATTGTGCAGGAGTATTAAATGGTTGATCTACTGCGTCATCTGCCAAAGTTGGAAGGTTATGCAATTGAGATAAAATTACCGGAATTTCATATTTCTTAAGCAAATCAGCAACTTGGTAACTTTCGCTTCCGCCAACAATTACCACATCTAAACCCAATTCCTTTTTGAAATCCATTGCCAATAACATCTCTCTAACAATATCGCAATGCACAAACAATTTCTGCTTGCCACTGAATAATCCTTTTAAGGCTTCAAACTTTAAATTGATTTCTTTTGGTGAAGGATTTAAAGAATAAGCTTTTGCCTCTTTAAAGAAAGCTTTGTCTTTTTCCAACTGCTCTAATCCTTTTTTAATTGGATCTTCGCCTCTACCGCCCATACCGCCAAAATCGCCATATCTACCCTGACGAGCCATCAATTCAGGAAAATTGTAATGGATACCATTGTCCATTTTGTAAGCAGCATCTTCCCAATTCCATGCGTCCAATTGAACAATTGAAGAAGAACCGCTAATGATTGCACCACCTGGAACTATATTTGCCAATAAAATACCATTGCTTTTTAAAGTGTTGATTACTTTAGAATCGGTATTATAAGCAACAATTGAACGTACAGATGGATTGTATTCTCCAATTTCAACAGCGTCAACTGTTGCACGAACAGATCCAACTTCTACCAAACCTAAATTTGCAGTGCAGAGAATTAAACCTGGATAAACTTGTTTTCCAGCTGCATCAATTACATTAGCTCCTGTAGGAATAGTAACTGAAGCTCCAATATTTGTAATTTTACCATTTACTACTTCAATAGTTGCTTTTTCTAAAACCTGACCATTTCCTATATGAACCAAACCATCTTTAATGTAGAATGGTGCTTTTTGTGCTTTTGCCGGATAAACTGTTTCTTGTGCCATACCAGTAACTGCGGCAACCAAGAAAACCAGCGATGTTATAAATAATTTCATTTGTTCGATTTTAACTTTGTTCTTTAATATTATTCGCCTTCAATGGTCAATAATCCATGGCTATGGCTGTGATCTCCACAATTCATGAGGATTGTCATGGTTGGCATAGCTGGACCAACAGGACCGCCATTTCTTTTTTCGCCCAACATTTTTTTGATGATGCGGTTTCTCTCAGCCAAGTTTTTGGTTTGCATTGCAGCATCTTTTTCTCTATCGAAATACACAGTTCCGTCAACAATTGTTTTTTCGGCACGAGCATAAATGCTTAAAGGATTTTCGTTCCACAAAACAAGATCTGCGTCTTTTCCAACTTTAATGCTACCGGTTTTATCGTCAACATGCAACATTTTTGCTGGGTTGATGGTAACCATTTTAAGTGCATCTTCTTCAGACATATCGCCGTATTTGATACTTTTTGCAGCCTCTTGATTCAATCTTCTAGCCATTTCAGCATCATCAGAATTGATGGCAACATTCATTCCAACTTTTTGCATAATGTTTGCATTATAAGGAATTGCATCTACTACTTCCATTTTGTAATTCCACCAGTCTGAGAAAGTAGAAGCATTTGCACCGTGTGCTTTCATTTTATCTGCTACTTTATACCCTTCAAGGATGTGGGTGAAAGTGTTTACAGTATAACCATATTTTTCGGCTACTCTAAGTGCCGCAGTAATTTCACTTTGTACATAAGAGTGCATCGTAATAAAACGCTTGCTGTTTAGAATTTCTACCAATGCATCCAATTCTAAATCTCTTCTAACAACAATTTGTATAGCACCCTTCTTTTTGTTGTTTTCTTCAGCCGCTTTAAGTTCTGCTTCGTAGATTTTTGCTCTGTTGAAAGCATCAGCCATTACTTGTTCAACACCCATTCTTGTATCTGGGAAACGTTGATTTCCTTGTGAAGAACTTGCTCTTTTTACGTTTTCGCCTAAAGCAAATTTAATAAAACCAGGAGCACCAGCAAATTTCAATTGGTCGTCGTTTGCACCCCAGCGAAGCTTAATCAACTGGGTTTGTCCACCAATTGTATTGGCAGAACCGTGTAAAATATGAGATGAAGTTACACCACCGCTCAATTGGCGATAAATATTGATATCGTCTGGGTTAAGGTTATCTGCGATTCTTACTTCAGAGGTTACAGATTGTCCGCCTTCATTGATTGAAGCCGCTGCAATGTGAGAGTGTTCATCAATAATACCTGCAGTCAAATGCTTACCGGTTCCGTCTATTACGCGGGCAGTTGCATCTGTAATGCTTTTTCCAATTTGAACAATTTTACCGCTTTTTACCAAAACGTCTGTATTCTCTAATTTTCCTAAGGCATCACTGGTCCAAACAGTAGCGTTTTTAATCAACAAGTTTTCTGCGCTAGGTAAAGTTTCATTACCGAAAGGCAAAAACGGATAAGAAACTTTTCCTAAAACCAATGCCTCTATCTTTTTAGTAGTGTCGGTAGTTGCGGCAGCAGCTTTTACTAAAGTTGCAGTCCAAGTAAGTTGGCGACCATCGCCATCTTCACCATAACCGTTCCAGCTATCACTATTGTTAACACCACTTAAACGGATGTTGTTTTTTGATTTTTTTTCTGGAGCAAAATTGATTTTCACCATTTTACCATCAACAGTAAGTTTGGCGTTAACTGTATCTTTTCCAATTATTGAAGCTACATTTCCAGCTTTAATTTCCAATGTGTAATTGGAAGCACCGGTAGCACTGTTAACAGCAATTGAATACGTTCCTTTTACATTAGACCAAGCATCTTCTTTAACACCATATTTTTCTCCCAAAACCCAGTTTTGCAGAATCGTTGTTTTTTCACTGAAAACTGGTCCGCTAGTAATGATGAAGTTTGCAATTTTACCGGCATCCAAGCTACCCACTTTTTCGTAAATACCAATGGATTTAGCGGGAGTTGATGTTAGGGCTTCAAGTGCTTTGGTTTCAGACAAGCCATAATCAAGAGCTTTACGCAAATTTGTCAAAAACTGTTTGCTATCTTTTAGTTCTGATGTGGTTAAGCAAAAAGGAATTCCAGCTTTTTCAAAAGCTACAGGATTGGTAGGAGCCAATTCCCAATGTTTTAGATCTGAAAGAGAAACAAATCTAGCATCGTTAGGGTCTTCAACATCCATTGCTTGTGGAAAACTTAGCGGTAAGATGAATGTTGCTTTTGTAGCAGCGATTTCTGCAATACGCTGGTATTCGTTTCCACCACCTTTAATAATAAATTGAACACCAAACTCATCACCAATTTTATCCGCTCTAAGTGCGGTCCATTTATCGGTTGCTTCAAATATTTGTGGTAAAGATTGGCTGCTGTTCCAAGCTTTTAGCGTTAAGTTCATGCTTTCTTTTTCTTCATTAGCAGCATACCAACGACCATCTAGGTAAGATTGACGCAAAAGAGCGATCGATCCCATCATTGAACTAGGGTAAGTTTGAGAAGAAGAACCTTTTGCAAAAGAATAATGTGCAGAAGCACGATCTTTTAGGATTAGGAAATTTTCTTTTTTAGCAGCAAGCGTTACAACTGTTCCTGTACCACGAGCAATTCCGTCTTTTACATGGGTTAAAACAGTACCGAATCCAATATCACGCAAGCCTTTAGCTTTAGACTCATCTACAGTAAAAACACTTGCAGTGTTTACATCGGCTTTGATAGCCTGGTTCCAACCGAAAGCACCTTTTTGGTTGGAGTTCATTTGAGCAGTATATCCACCGCCACCACCATATCCACCTCTTTGCATGGGTGTTGCAGTTGGTGTGCCATAATCAGAATACAAATCAATAAAAGAAGGGTAGATGAACTTACCACTGCAATCTATTACAATTGCATCTTTCGGAATTGTAACAGTTGCACCTGCCGCAACAATTTTACCATCTTTAATAAGTAATGTAGCATCAGCAATTGTTGTTTGCGCATCTTTTACAATAGTTGCATGGGTGAAAGCATACAAGCCATCGCGTGGATCTGCTATGCCATTCACCGGAAACCCTTTTTGTGCGTTGGTGGCTAACACCATCAATGCAAAAAGAGCAGTTAATAATTGTTTTCTCATGTTGAGTTATATTTTTAAGATTACAATTTAAAAAATGTTTTCGATTTCAACACGGAAAATAGATATTTGGTAAAAGAAGACTTAAAATTTGAAAATATTCTAAAATGAGCTGATAAAATCAAACTAGGAATTATCTTTTAAATAAAGGCAGTTGTGTTATTGCCGAAACCTTTTCTGCCAAGGCGTCTCCTGCATCTGTAAAAGCCCAAACAAATAAAGCCTGAATCTCATTGTCGATTCTAATGGCTTCAATGGCAGATAATCCTACTTGCATTGCCAAACCTTTGTTTCTATATTCTTCCAAAACCATTGCCGAACATAGATAAATGGCTTCATAAGGAACGTTTAATGGAGTTTCTTCAAACAATTCTTTTTCTGTAATTTTTTTATCCAAAAACATATCCATCAATTGTAGTGTTGTTGGAATCAACAATATCCAAACAACCGGTCCATTTCCATCGTCATATTCATTTATTGTTGCAGGATGTATATTTTGTAAACGCTGCATCACTTCTTCTTCTATAACCAGTTGACTGTCATCTGTACGTGAAGCAAAAACTTCTTCCGCCAATTGTATCATTCTCTCAAAATTGCTTAATGCCATATAGATAAAAGTATAAAAATATTAGCTTCGTAACTAAAATCTTATTGAATTATTCCTAAGCATTATCATCTTTTTTGATTCATTTCTTGCAGGACGTTTTAAAAATATCTATTAATAGTGCTATATTAGAACATCAAAATGGATAAACTGTAAAAACAGTCGCTTTTTTAATGATTTAATTTGTCGTCATAATGAATTCCAACAACAATTCCCGTCGTTCGTTTTTAAAAAATACGGTATTGCTTTCTGCATCAACCGCATTTCCAACCATTTGGTCGTCTTCTTCTGCTCAAACTTCTCCTTTAGGTAAAACGATTCGTGCAGGTGAAAAAGTTAATCTTGCTTGTATCGGTATTGGAAACCAAGGTGGTTCTGATGTAATGTCTTTGTACAAAACCGGCTTAGCAAATATCGTTGCATTGTGCGATGTAGATATGGGAGCCCCTCAAACTTTGAAGGTTTTAGAAATGTTTCCTAATGTGCCCCGTTTTCAAGATTTCAGACAAATGTTTGATAAAATGGGCAACCAGTTTGAAGCTGTTTCTGTAGGTGTTCCGGATCACTCGCATTTCCCGATAACCATGATGGCATTGGGTATGGGCAAACACGTTTTTGTTGAAAAGCCAATGGCACGCACTTTTAATGAAGTGGCATTGATGATGAAAGCTGCCAAAAACCGTCCAAATTTGGTAACACAAATGGGCAATCAAGGCCACTCTGAAGCCAATTATTTTCAATTTAAAGCTTGGAAAGAAGCTGGAATCATCAAAGATGTAACTGCAATTACTGCCCACATGAACTCCGCTCGTCGTTGGCATGGTTGGGATACTACCATCAAAAATTTCCCTGCCGGCCAACCTGTGCCTAATACATTGGATTGGGATATTTGGCAGGGTGTAACCCAACCCCACGATTACAATATTGATTTGGTTAACGGACAATGGCGTTCTTGGTACGATTATGGTTTAGGTGCTTTGGGCGATTGGGGTGCTCATATCATTGATACTGCTCACGAATTTTTAGACCTTGGATTGCCTTACGAAGTGAGTATGCAAAAAGCTGAAGGACATAATCCGTTTTTCTACCCGCAATCTTCTACCATTTTATTCCGTTTTCCTGCACGTGGAAATATGCCACCGCTTGACATTACTTGGTATGATGGTGTAAACAATATTCCTCCAGTTCCTGCTGGTTATGGCAATGTTAGTTTAGATCCAAATATTCCGGCAGCTAGCAATGGAAAAATTCAACCTTCAAAATTGAATCCAGGTAAAATCATTTACAGCAAAGAACTTACATTCAAAGGCGGTTCGCACGGAAGTACGCTTTCTATAATTCCAGAAGAAAAGGCAAAAGATATGGCATCTAAACTTCCTGAAGTTCCGGTTAGCCCATCAAACCACTATGCCAACTTCTTAAAAGCTTGTAAAGGCGAAGAAAAAACTCGTTCTCCTTTTGAAATTGCTGGACCATTAAGTCAAATATTTTCTTTAGGTGTGATGGCACAAAAGCTAAACACCAAGTTGGAATTTGATAGAGCAACAAAAACAATTACAAACAATAAACTAGCCAATCAACTTTTGGTAGGCTTGCCTCCAAGAAAAGGATGGGAACAATATTATAAAATCTAATAATATGAAATTCAATATGTTAAAAGTTTTTTTATCAAGTTTAATAGGATTATTCATTTCATTAAGTGTAGCTGCCGAAATCAAATTGCCTGCAATCTTTTGTAACAATATGGTGATGCAACAACAAACGGATGCAATGGTTTGGGGAAAGGCAAAATCAAATGCAACCGTTAAAGTAACCACTTCTTGGAACAATAAAAGTTACACTACAAAATCTTTAGCAGACGGAACTTGGAAACTAAAAGTTTCAACACCAAGTGCAGGTGGTCCTTATGAAATGGTGATTAGCGATGGAAAACCAATTACCCTAAAAAATGTGCTAATTGGTGAAGTTTGGGTTTGTTCAGGACAATCCAATATGGAAATGCCTATGAAAGGGTTTATGAACCAACCCATTGCAGGATCATTAGAAGCAATCAATAATGCTTCAAATCCAAATATTAGGATGTTTACCGTAACAAAGCGAACAAGCATTTTACCTTTAGACAGTTTAAAAGGCAAATGGGATCTTTGTGAACCAGAATTTGTAGGCGATTTTAGTGCTACGGCTTATTTTTTTGGATTGATGTTGAACAAAACACTGCATGTACCTATAGGTTTAATCAATACCAGTTGGGGTGGAACTCGAATTGAACCATGGATAAGTGAAGCAGGGTTTAAAAATTTCGATTGGGTAAAAATGCCTGAAAAAAAACCCGTTGAAAATCTTTCCCCTCAAACTCCAACTGTTTTATTTAACGGAATGATTAACCCTATTGCAGGCTATGGCATACGCGGTGCCATTTGGTATCAAGGTGAATCTAACCGAAATGAAGCAAAAGCATATCAAAAACTGATGCCTGGGTTAATTGAAAACTGGCGTTCAGTTTGGAATAACGGAGATTTTCCATTTTATTTTGTACAAATCGCACCTTTCGATTATGGCTTAACAGGATTAAATTCTGCTTATTTGCGTGAAGCTCAATTGAAAGCCTCAACAGCAATTAAAAACACTGGAATGGCTTGTATCATGGATATTGGCGAAAAAAATAATATCCATCCTGCCAATAAAAAAGCCGGAGGAGATCGATTGGCTTATTTAGCACTTGCAAATACTTACAACATTAAGGGTATTGTAAATCAAGGACCAGTTTTAAAAGATATGCAGATAATGCAAAGCGTTGTGAAATTAAGTTTTGATTTTGCACCACTTAGACTTACTAGTTTCGGAAAAGAAGTTACAAGTTTCGAGGTTGCCGGAGCCAATAAAAGATTTTATCCTGCAAAAGCTATAATCAATAAAAATGAAATTTTATTGTCTAGTCCACAAGTAGACCAACCGATTGCTGTTCGTTATGCATTTAAAGACTTTATAGTTGGTGAATTGTTCAATACTTATGGTTTACCGGCATCCAGTTTCCGCACAGACGATTGGGATCCGGAAAAGCAGTAGATTTTAAACTTATTCATAGTAAATTCTAAAATTTCAACTAAAAAACCCATCTTTTTTGATGGGTTTTTTGTTGAAAATATTTCATTAAAATCTGAAAATCAGTAAACTTTGAAATATTATAAATTTTAATCCTTTAATGATTAAATTGCTCATTGAACACTTTTTATGGTAAATAAATTAATTGGTATACTGTTTCTTATTTTTTCTATTTCAACCATTGATGCACAAACAAAAAGTTCAACTTTAGCTCTTGGATTGTCTATTATAAAAGAAGCAGAACTTAAATCAGATTTATATGCTTTAGCAGATGCACATTTTAGAGGAAGATCTGCTGGTACCTTAGATGAATTGAAGGCCTCTATGTGGATTGGTGAAAAATATAGAAAATTAGGACTTATTCCGCTGGGTGATGATGGTACTTATTTTCAGTTTTTTACAATGGAACGCAATGTGATTGATGAAAAAACAAAAATAACTTAAGCTGGAAAGATAACTTTTTAAAAAAATTGCAACAGAGAGTTAATTGAAATTTATCTTAAATAGAAACAAATTTCACTCTATCACCAGCTTGAAGCAATGATTTTCCATTGCAAAACATTTTAATATCGGTATGGCCAATACCATACCAACCTCCTGGTGAATTATGGGGATAAATACCTGTTTGCTTTCCGGCTATTGCAACGGTGCCAGCTGGTACATGCAAAGCTGGTGTAGATTTTCGGGGTAGTTCTAATTTCTCTGGCAAAATCCCCAAATACGGAAATCCTGGCATAAAGCCGATTAAAAATACATTATAAATACAACTCGTATGCAATTGGATAATTGTTGGAATATCAATTTGTAAAATTTCCGATGCTAATAAAAGATCTGGTGCAACTGAAGGATGATATTTAACAGGAATTTCAATAATCTTTTGCTCCCGTTTGATAATTAAAATTGATTTTAGTAATATTTCATCAATATAATCTGAAAATTTTTCTTCCCAATTTTGAAATTTCCAAAATAATAGAGGATCAAAATATACAGTAAGCGTATGGTAAGCAGGAACATTTTCAATCCATCCTTGAAAAGGCGATGAACTTATTGATTTATCCAATGCAATAACCATTGCATGTATATCTAAAGAAATTTTGGGTTTCCAACTTAATGATATAGAACTTTCACTAATTCTTAAAATTGATGGTTTTATCATT
>CAMBYC010000019.1 GCA_945871875.1 Sphingobacterium thalpophilum | reverse complement strand
TTTTTGGCGACTTCTATTTTTGAACAAGAAAATAATGAAAAAAGCAAGTAAGCTAGTTACAATAATTAGTGCAAACAACAATAAGTTTTCTGCTCCATAAAAAGACTTATTGGTACTGTCTTGCAATAGACATGTCCAAAGTGGCAGTTTATAAGTTAATAAACCACCAACACCTGCAAGGAACAGCCATAAAGTTTGTATTCGTTGTATCATAATATAGTAGATTACAATTGTTTTAGTTTACAATTATAGAACTAGTTCAATAAAATTAATGCAATTCAGGATATAAGGAGAATTTACTCATAAAAGATTTGACATCATTGCGAACAACTGTTACATTCTCTTCATTGTCAATGTTTTTCATTATGCGATCAATGAAATCTACCACAGTTTCCATATCATTTTCAACTAAGCCGCGCGTGGTAATTGCTGGCACTCCAATGCGGATACCTGAAGTAACAAAAGGACTTTTGTCATCAAAAGGAACAGCATTTTTATTTAGAGTGATATGAGCCCGGTCTAAAGTTTCTTGGGCTTTTTTGCCAGAAATAGATTTATTGCGTAAATCGATGAGCATCAAATGGTTTTCTGTTCCGCCGCTTATGATGTTGTAATCTCTTTTTACCAAAGCTGATGCCATTGCTTGGGCGTTTTTTTGAACTTGCAAAGCATAAGAAGTGAATTCATCAGATAAGATTTCACCAAAAGCGATTGCTTTTGCAGCAATAACATGTTCGAGTGGACCACCTTGAGTGCCAGGGAAAACAGCCATATCAAGGAGGTTACTCATCATTCTGGTATTTCCTTTGAGGTCTTTCAATCCAAATGGGTTTTCGAAATCGCTACCCATCAAAATAATCCCACCACGAGGGCCACGGAGTGTTTTATGTGTTGTTGAGGTAACAAAATGACAATGGTTAAAAGGAGAAGCCAAAAGGCCCTTTGCAATTAAACCCGCTGGGTGAGCAATATCAGCCAAAACCAATGCTCCAATTTCGTTGGCTACTGCACGAATGCGTGCATAATCCCAATCGCGGCTGTATGCAGAAGCACCACAAAAAATTAATTTAGGTTTGTGCGTTCTTGCTTGTTGTTCAAGCATATCGTAATCAATCAAACCAGTTTCTCTAATTACACCATAAAAATGGGCATTGTATGTTTTTCCGCTAAAGTTTACAGGAGATCCGTGCGTAAGATGACCTCCCATAGCAAGATCTAATCCCAAAGTAGCGTCTCCAGGTTTTAAAATCGCTAACATTACAGCAGCGTTTGCTTGTGCACCACTATGAGGTTGAACATTTGCATAAGCACAATTAAAAACCTGCTTAATTCTGTCAATTGCCAATTGCTCAGTTTCATCTACAATTTCACAACCACCATAATATCTTCTGCCCGGATATCCTTCTGCATATTTGTTTGTTAATACACTTCCCGTTGCCATCATCACCGAATGTGACGTAAAATTTTCAGAAGCAATCAATTCAATGCCGTTGCGTTGGCGTTCAAGTTCTTTTCGTATTAAATCAAATACTATGGTATCCATTTTGCAAAGATAATTAGTAACAGAAATTATTAGTAAAAAAATATACACAATGCGTGTAAATCTTTAAGAAATTGAAAATCTAAGTAGATTTCATCTATAAGTAGAAAGAACTTTATTACTTTTAACACTCGAAAAGTTTCCTTTTGCTCAAAGAATTGAATCAATTATAATTTTATGAAGGCTATAATCCCTGTTGCAGGTGCCGGTACAAAACTACGTCCACATACTTATACCCAACCTAAAGCTTTAATTCCGCTAGCTGGAAAAAATATATTGAGCATTATAATCGACCAATTGCTAGATGCTGGAATACAAGAGTTTATTTTAGTTATTGGATATTTGGGCGATAAAATTCAAGATTATGTAAAATTGAATTATCCTCATTTGCAGTTTCATTTTGTGCAGCAAAACGAAAGAAAGGGTTTAGGGCATGCCATTTTTCTTACCAAAGAAATTGTGCAAGATGATGCTGTTTTTATTGTTTTGGGAGATACGATTTGTGAATACGAAGTTAAAGCTTTTTTAGATCAAGAAGGTTCTGTTTTAGGGTTAAAAAAGGTTGATGATCCTCGTTTATTTGGGGTTGCTGAAATAAATGAAAAGGGTTTAATTACCCATGTTGTTGAAAAACCCCAGATTCCAAAGTCTAATATGGCATTGGTTGGGTTGTATAAAATTTTAGAAACAAACCTTCTCTTCGATTGTCTTGAAAACAACCTAAACATTGGTTTAAAATCAAACGATGAATTCAGTTTAACTGATGCATTAGAATGTATGATTAAAGGAGGTGCAAATTTTACCTCATTCAAAGTGCAAAATTGGTTTGATTGTGGCAGAAAAGAAAACATCTTAGAGAGCAATGCAACGATGTTGAAAAAATTTGGTGGTGTTATTTCTGAAGAGCATGATTTTGAAAATGTTATAATAATTCCACCGGTAAGTATTGCTATGGGAAGTGTGATTAAAAATTCAATTATCGGCCCAAATGTTGCTATTGGTGAACAAACCGTTATTAGTTATTCAATTGTACGCGATTCTATAATTGGGTCATTCTCAAAATTATATGATGTAGTGCTCAATGCTTCATTAATTGGAAGCGATACTGAAATAAAAGGTGAAACGCGTACGCTAAACATTGGCGACAATACAGAGATTGATTTAGGTTAATTGTGTAAAAAAAGTTGATTTAGTTAATGAACAGAATAACCCAATTGTTTGATATTCAATATCCTATTGTTCAAGCTGGAATGGTTTGGGCAAGCGGTTGGCGTTTGGCAAGTGCTGTAAGCAATGCGGGTGGGCTAGGTATTATTGGAAGTGGAAGTATGCATCCAGAAAATTTGAGGTTTCATATTAATGCTTGTAAAGAAGCAACCTCAAAGCCTTTTGGTGTTAATGTTCCACTACTTTATCCACAAATAGAGGAGCATATTAAAATAATAATAGAGGAGCGGGTAAAAATTGTAATCACTTCAGCAGGGAATCCCAAAACTTGGACCGATCGATTAAAAGAGAATGGAATAAAAGTGGTTCATGTGGTAAGCAGCAGTGTTTTTGCTCAGAAAGCAGAGTCTGCAGGATGTGATGCTATTGTTGCAGAAGGTTTTGAGGCAGGTGGACACAATGGGAGAGAAGAGACCACGAGTTTTGTGTTAATCCCTTTAGTAAAACAATCCGTTTCAATTCCTGTAATTGCTGCCGGTGGAATTGCAACAGGCAAGCAGATGTTGGCGGCGATGGTTTTGGGTGCAGACGCTGTTCAAATAGGAACGAGATTTGTAGCTTCTGAGGAAGCTTCATCGCATTTGAATTTTAAACAAGCTGTGGTGAATGCAAACGAGGGAGATACTAAATTAATGATGAAGCAATTGGTTCCCGTTCGCTTGTTAAAGAATGCATTTTATAAAATTATTGAGGAAGCTGAACTTCGGGGTGCTAGTGTAGAAGAATTATCAAAGATTTTAGGCAAAGGAAGGGCAAAATTGGGCATGTTTGAAGGAAATATGATTGACGGGGAACTAGAAATAGGGCAGGTAAGTGCCTTAATAAAAGATATACTACCCGCTGGTGAAATTATAAATCAAATATGGGAAGAATTTAAATCAGCGATTACTGATATACAAGGTTTTTATAATTTTTAGTTCAATATTGTAAATTAAACTACATCTAAGCACTAGATGTAAAAAGCTAATTATCAGCAGCATTTAATTAAATTTTTTAGATTCTACGGTTATAGAATATCGTTTTCATGCCCAGTTTACACTTTGAAATATTAATCACAGAACTCATTTACCAAAAACAATTGATTAATCTTATTTTAATTACAAAAAAGAAAAGACGCGATAAATCGCGTCTCTTTAATTATTTTTTAATTATATCTATATTAAAAATAAAAAATGGCTTACTACTTACTACTTACCCCTTACCACCCACCTTATCATTTCTTTCCATGTGATTTTTTTACCATACATCAAAATACCCGTGCGATAAATTTTTCCAGCAAACCAAGTGGTAAAAAGAAATCCTCCAACTAGTGTTACCATTGATAATGCCAATTGCCAAATTGGAACAGTACCAGGAACACCAAACGGAATTCTCCCCATCATTACAATTGGAGAAGTAAATGGAATTATACTTGCCCAGACCGCAATCGGACTATTCGGGTTTTGCAAACCGCTGTTTAATATTATAAATGCAAAAATAATAGGCATTGTTATCGGAAGCATAAGCGATTGTGCTTCTTGAGGATCTTCATTGATTACACTGCCAATTGCTGCAAACAATGCTGCATAAAAAAGATATCCACCCAAAAAATAAAACAAAAAGCAAACAATGATCAATGGCCAATTTACTCCGTTTACCAAAGTTTTCTTTGCTTCCATAATTTTTGTGATCATAGCAGCTGATGAACCTCCCGGCACTTGTTGCCTCACTTGTTGTGTTTCTTGCACTTGTTGAATCATTTCTGAAGGCAAGAAAAATTGAATGGATGATATTATAACAAAAATGAATACAATCCACAAAATAAACTGTGTTAATCCAACCGCAGCAATTCCAATTATTTTGCCAAACATCAATTCAAAGGGTTTGCAAGAGGATACAATTACTTCTGCTATTCGGTTTATTTTTTCTTCTGCAACACCACGCATTACCATTGCACCAAATATAAACATGGTAATGTAAATCAATATGCCGCTTCCATATCCAACTCCATAAGCTACACCGGCATTAGATTCATTTGTTTTGCCTTTACCATCGCTTATTACGTTATTCAAAGTTGCCGCATTATCATTTGCCTTAGCTATTGAATCTATTGTATTAATATCAATACCTCTTAGTTGCAACAAATTGTTTTCTACTGCTTTGTTGATCTGCTTTTCTACATACTCATTGGCTTCTATACCAAACTGTTTGTTTGAACGCAATTCATAATTATTATTTCCAGTTGATGTGGGTAAATATAAAATGCCATTATACCCTTTCGACTCATAATTCAAACTGTCTACGCCTTCTGTAAATTCAAAAATGATTGATTTAGGATCACTTTTCATGAATTTCTTAAAAAATCCAGGATCATTTACAACTGCTATTTTTTGTTTTTCTCTAGATTTTATTGCAAAATAGGTGGAACCAAAAATAAATAATACCATCACTATCGGCAATAGAAAAGTTGATATGATAAAGGTTTTATTCTTTACACGAGTTAAATATTCTCTTTGTATAATTACGAATATCTTGTTCATTTTACTGTTTTATTAGGGTTAAACCGTTTGAAATTGTCTGGCAGTTGGGGTTGATTCTACCAAACGAATAAAAATATCATTTAAGGATGGTAGAATTTCATTGAAACTAGATATCTCTAAACCCTGTTTAATAAAATATTCAATGATATCGTTGTTGCTATAGCCTTCGTTTCTTTTGATAATTAATTTCTGATCTATTTTATTTACCACTTGAAAAAGATGTGTGCCAGCATGCTCAGGCAAAAGCAGATTGTCAAACTCTATTGCAAATAAATCTTCTTTAAAATCTTGCCTAATTTGTTTAACTGTGCCGTCAAGAATTTTTGAACCTTTATTAACCAATATTATGTGATCACAAATTTCCTCTACTTGTTCCATTCTGTGGGTACTGAAAATTATTGTAGAACCACTTTTAGCAAGTTTATAAATTTCGTCTTTAATTAAATTTGCATTAACAGGGTCTAAACCACTAAATGGCTCGTCAAGGATAATCAATTCGGGGTTGTGTAAAACTGTAGTAACAAACTGCAATTTTTGGCTCATACCCTTACTTAAATCTTCCACTTTTTTATTATACCAAGATTGCATCTCGAATTTAATAAACCATTCTTTGATTTTAGCCATGGCATCGGCTTTAGATAAACCCTTCAATTGGGCAAGATAAAGGGCTTGTTCGCCAATTTTCATCTTTTTATACAAGCCTCTTTCTTCTGGCATGTAGCCAATTTTAGAAACATCTTTTGATGGGTCAAAAGGTTTTCCATTCATTAAAATTTGACCTTCATCAGGAAGAAAAATCCCTGTAATCATTCGCAATAAAGTTGTTTTGCCTGCTCCGTTTGGACCTAATAATCCAAATATTGAACCTTTATTGATGGTGAAACTGATATCATCCACCGCTTTCTGCGTTTCAAATTGCTTTTTAAGGTGTTGCACCTGAAGAAACTGTTCCATAGATTGTAAATGTACTAACATCTTAACGGTTAAGTATAAGTTCTGTGTATTTTTTTATGAGTGGTAAATTCTGGCTTTACAATTTTTAAACAACTATAGTTTGTTATTAAATTATCCAATTTTCTCTGCCACCCTTTCTCCGTCAATTGCGGCACTTACAATTCCCCCTGCATACCCAGCACCTTCACCACAAGGATAAAGATTTTTAATTTGAGGATGTGAAAGCAATTCTGGATCACGAGGAATACGAACAGGTGAAGATGTTCTGCTTTCTGTTGCTACCATGATGGCTTCATTGGTTACATAGCCTTTCATTTTTTTGCCAAAAGCAATCAAGCCAGTTTTTAACGTTTCACTTATAAAAGGGGGAAGTATTTGATGGAGGTTAGATGAAACTGTGCCGGGGTGGTAAGAGCAAATTGGTAAGTTTGCAGAAACTTTATTTGTAACAAAATCACTTACCCTTTGTGCTGGAGCTTTAAAATTTCCTCCGCCTGCATTAAATGAAATCGTTTCAATTAATCTTTGAAATTTCATCAACAGCAATGGATCTCTCTCATTTGGAATTTCACCATTGTAGAATTGTTTGTTGCGGAAAGTTTGCATCGCTTCTTGTTCATCTACCTGAACTACTAATCCTGAATTTGCAAATGGATTATTTCTTTTGGATGGACTCCATCCGTTTACAACCAATTCTCCTGCAGAGGTTGCAGCAGGTGCAATAATTCCACCCGGACACATACAAAAAGAAAACACACCTTTTCCTTCTACTTGTTCTACCAAACTGTATGCAGCTGCTGGTAAAATATCATCCAAAGTTGTTCGATGGTATTGTATTTGATTGATTAGTTCTTGTGGATGTTCAATTCTAACCCCTAATGCAAATGGTTTTGCTTCTATTAAAATTTTTTGTTGATGCAGTAACTCAAAAATATCTCTTGCCGAATGTCCGGTAGCTAATATAAAAGAATCTCCTATAAACTTATCCCCATTTGCGGTTGTTACAGAAGCGATAGAATTGTTAATAACTTCAAAATCATCCACTTGTTGTTCAAAATGTATTTCGCCTCCTAAGTGCAATATTTGTTCTCTTATTTTGGCAATAATCTGGGGTAATTTATTTGTACCAATATGCGGGTGTGATTTGTATAAAATTTTTTCTTCTGCTCCAAAATGGACAAACAATTGTAAAATTCTATCTATATCGCCTCTTTTTTTACTTCTTGTATATAATTTACCATCGCTATAGGTTCCTGCACCACCTTCTCCAAAGCAATAATTGCTGTTTTCATTGATGATACCATATTTGTTTAATGCCGCAAGATCTCTTCTTCGAGAAGAAACATCTTTACCTCGTTCTAATATAATCGGTTTTACACCTTTCTCTAATAGTTTAAGTGCGGCAAACAATCCTGCGGGACCAGCTCCGATTATTACAGCTTTTTTAGTTGCTTTAAATACCTCTTTAAAATGAAAGGGGGTAAGTGGCCTATTGATAAAAGGTTCATTAATGGTAACAGACAAGGTTAAATTCACCCAAATCTGTCTGCTTCGGGCATCTAAAGATTTTTTTAAACAAAAAAAGCCAGTAATGGCAGATGCATCAATGGCTTCAATTGCAGCAATTTGCTGCTTAATTAAATGGGAATTGTCTGATTCTTCAGGACTTAATCTGAGGGTTATATTCTTTTGCATGTCAGGGAGTTGTCCTGAAAATGTAAATTGTTAAAAAGGAAGATCGTCACCAGTCATACCATTTGCTACAGGTTTTGTAGTAGGGAATGGATCTGGTTGTGTGCTAGTGTCAATTGGATTTTCTCTAGGAGCAGATGTGGTAGTGGTTGGTGGAGGGGGAGGAGTTGTTGTTCCAAGATCTTGCTCAATTCTCCAAGCATCCAAATTGGTAATGTAATTGGTTTGACCATTTTTCTCCCACTTTGTTCCTCTAATGTTGAAATGCACTTTCATCATGTCACCCAAATTATATCTGTCCAATAATGAAGTTCTGTCTTGAACAACTTGGAATTTTATGTAATTATTGATGATTCTTCCGTTAATGTCCTCATTTGTTTCAATTACAAATTCCCTTGTTTTGAAGGATTCAGTTCGCTGAATCGTTTCATTTTTCAGGATAAGTTTTCCTGTGATGTCAAATGCCATAAATCAATTTTTTGTAAAAATAGAGAAATCCTAAATTGGATGTAGTATGGTGAAATTAATCAAGTTTTTGAGATTTCAAAGCCATTTAAAAAAAAATAAATTTCATCAAATATTTATTTTTATAATATCAAAACTGAAATTTTCCTGAAATATAAGCCACCGTTGAACTTCATTTTTTTGACCTCAAAACATATAGATTTTAATATCATGAAAATTAAAAAAATGGTAATTAAAAAATTTTTTATTCACTTTTTGGAATCTATATTCGTTACCCACTTGAAAATTGTGCGTTGATTTTTTGTGTAAAATTTAGTTTCGTGTGGTATGATTATTTTAACATTATTAAACAATTCATTAAGTTGATTTTATAATGTTTTAATAATAAATGTTTTGAAAAAGATACAAATTAGAAGGCGTTTTATTGTTAATCAGAGATGTAATGAATTTAATATTTGGTTAACATCACTTTCTAGTTTTATGATATAAATAAAGTCACCTTTAAAAACTTAGTGAAGAAACATGGATAATTCTTTTGAAAAAATTTGGCAGGCTTGTTTAGAGATTATTAAAGACATAGTTGAGTGGCAACATTTTAAGACTTGGTTTGAACCAATAAAACCGGTTGCCTTAAAGGGTAATGTTTTAACCATTCAAGTGCCTAGCCAGTTTTTCTTTGAATATCTTGAAGAACACTATGTAAATCTGTTGGCAAAAACTTTAAAGCGTCAATTGGGTAAAGATGCACGTTTAGAGTATAGAATTATGGTTGACAGTGGGAATGAGAAAAACAAACCACTAACAATGAATCTTCCTGGTAACGGAATGAAGACATTTAACCACAATGAAATGGATTTTCCATTGGTGATGAATAATCCTGTTAAAAATCCTTTTGTAATTCCGGGGTTAAAGAAAATGCAGATTGATTCACAATTGAACCCTGCAAATACTTTTGATGCATTTGTAGAAGGAGATTGTAATCGTGTTGCACGTAGGGCAGGCAAAACAGTAGCAGAAAAGCCTGGTGCAACTTCTTTCAATCCATTGGTTGTTTATGGAAATGTTGGTTTAGGTAAATCGCATCTTATTCAAGCTATTGGCAATGAAGTGAAACGCTTACACGCCAATAAAGTGGTTTTGTATGTAAGTTCTGAAAAGTTTATCAACCAGTTTCAAGATCATAGCAGAAACAATGCAATAAATGATTTTATTCATTTTTACCAATTGATTGATGTTTTGATTATTGATGACATTCAATTTTTTAACAGAGCAGAAAAAACCCAAGATGCATTTTTTGCAATATTTAACCATTTGCACCAATCTGGCAAACAGTTGATTTTAAGTTCTGACAAATCACCAAAAGATTTGGAGGGTGTTCAAGAACGATTGTTGAGCAGATTTAGATGGGGTTTGAGTACCGATCTTGTTATGCCTGATTATGAAACGCGAATTGAAATATTATACAAAAAAATGCAGAATGATGGTTTGGAAATGCCACCAGAAGTAGTAAAATATTTGGCTTACAATATCCAAAGCAATGTAAGAGATTTAGAAAGTTCTTTAATTAATATGCTTGCTCAATCTTCTCTCAACAAAAGAGAAATTGATCTGGAGTTGGCAAAAAAAGTATTGCGTAATATTGTTAAAACAACTTCAAAAGAAGTTACAATAGATGCCATTCAGAAAATGGTTTGTGATTATTTTGAATTGCCTTACGATAAATTGCTCCAAAAAACACGTAAACGTGAGATAGTTCAAGCCCGCCAGATAACCATGTATCTTTCTAAGATTTTTACTAAAAATTCTTTAAAAACTATTGGTAACCACTTTGGTGGAAGAGATCATACCACGGTAATCCATTCTTGTCAACAAGTAAAAGATTTAATGGATACAGATAATATATTCAGAGAAAGTGTTTTAGAGCTTCAACAAAAAGTTCAATCAGCATCTGTTTAAATTATAAACTTCAAGAAGTGAAAATATATTTTTACATGTATTCATACTAAGTTTTAATTTATTTGGTAATTGGAAAGTTTTTTTGTTATTTTTGCATCCCCTAAAATAAGTGTAGGTGAGGTGGATGAGTGGCTGAAATCAACGGTTTGCTAAACCGTCGTAGGGCCTTAAAGCCTTACCGAGGGTTCGAATCCCTCCCTCACCGCCCTTCACAAAAAAAAGTCTCGCAATTGCGAGACTTTTTTTTTAGTAGTTAGTAGTTAGTAGTAAGTTAATTTTGAGTTGACAAGTTAGTAAATCTCTATAAAAACCAAATTCTTACTCCTTACTACTTACCCCTTACTACTTACTACTTCGTAACTTATGAATTAATTTTTTCTTGGTAGTTTTTGGTCTCTTTGAGCAGTGTTGTAAACAAATGATGCTACAATAGTTGCAATTTGTTTCAAATCTGATTCAATAAGATGGTCGTAAACATCCATATTGCTATGGTGAGTTCTTGTATCATATTCGATTTCATCTTGAATAAATTGGAAACCTGGTAATCCAATGCCGTCAAATGATTGGTGATCGGTTCCGCCAGTGTTGCTGATGGTAACGGTTGTAGCTCCTAAATCTTTAAATGGTGCTAACCATTGTGTGAATATAGATCTGCAACCTTCATTGCCTTGTAGATAAATACCACGAATCTTTCCAGTGCCGTTGTCAATATTAAAATAACCAGAGAATTTATCGTAAGCCGACAAACGATCTGCAGGAGCCATTCCGCCAAAAGTCTTTTTTACATACCCTCTTGAACCCAACAAACCTTGTTCTTCACCACTCCACAAACCAATTCTGATGGTTCTTCGTGGTTTAACACCTAAGGTTTTCATTATTCTCATTACCTCCATCATTACCGCTGATCCTGAAGCATTGTCTGTAGAACCTGTTCCAGTTTGCCAAGAATCCAAGTGTGCACCAATCATAACTACTTCATCTTTCAACAAAGGATCAGTACCTGGAATTTCAGCAATCACATTATATCCTTGAAGATCATCGGTATAAAACTTGGTTTTTACATCAGTTTCAACTTTTACTTCTGTACCTGCTTTGGCTATTCGTAGCATGGTGTTGTAATCTTCTACACTAACAACCATATCCAAAACGTTTTCTGCATCTCCACCTTTATAAGCACCACCACCTTGAGCAAAAATTGTTCCGTCGTGGTTTTTTACTGAAGAGCTTAATATTGCAACGGCACCTTCTTTCAATGCCATTGCTTTTAAAATGTTTAAAACGCGCATCGGACCAAAACCACGTTGCATTTGTTCACGATACCTTCTCATTTGTGCGGTATCCTGACCTTGTGGTCTGCCACCACCACGTGGACCTATTGGTTTTGCATCTGCCATTTTCTGTAATTCTTCTTCTGAATAACGATTGGCATCTGCTTTAAAACTTTGTTTGTAATCGTATTTGATGTCTGGAATAATTACTACACCTTTTAACTTTCCTACATAAGACAATAGTGATAAAGAATCTGTAATATTAACGACCAACAATTGTGCTTCTTTAGGTCCTTTTGTACCTTTACACCATGTTTTAGGATAAGCAAGAATGTTTTTGTAATAAGGGGCAGTCATTGCGAAATAAGCTTTTTCCAATTGCCATCCTTTTCCAAATTCTCCCCAAGGTTCTATTGTTGCATTTTGAATACCCCAACCACTTAATGTTGCTTGTGCATAATTGGCGGCTTTTTTATAACCTGGAGAATTGGTAAGGCGATTGCCGTTTAAATCGGTAAGGTGAAACGCAATGTCCATAACTTGTGAATGATTCAAACCCTCATCTCTAATTTTTGCAACCATACCCAAATCGAGTTGCTCTTGTTGCGCTATTCCTGCAAAAGGGAGTGCAAGAAGAATGAATAATGTTTTAACGCTAAATCTTCTCATGAATTTCTTTTGAA
The DNA here is from genome assembly GCA_945871875.1 of Sphingobacterium thalpophilum. Lineage (GTDB taxonomy): Bacteria > Bacteroidota > Bacteroidia > Chitinophagales > Chitinophagaceae > Pollutibacter. Next base: position 22,239 of record CAMBYC010000019.1, on the reverse strand, counting down.
TGTAAAATTTAAAAATATGTTGGAATACTAAAAGATGCTTAATTTAAACAAAACTTACATATCTTTTGACTTATTTTTAATAAATGTTGATCAAAGTTTAATCATTAAAGTTTTTAAATGAAAAATATTCAAATCTTACTATTATTTGCAGCTATTTTGATTGTAAATGTAAATATTGCTCAAACACAGCTTGCTTCATTGCCTTTGTTTCAAAATAATTTCAATACTGTTACAACCGATTGGTTGATTTCACCTAGAACCACAAAAGCCGAAGTATATAAATCTGCCGATGGAAAGGATATCATTTTAAGCAATGGTTTATTGAAACGTACATTTCGTGTGCAACCCAATTTAGCGTGTATTGATTATAGCAACCAAAGTTCTGGACAACAATTGTTACGTGCCATCGAACCCGAAGCAATTGTTCAGCTTAATGGAAAAGCCTATAATATTGGCGGATTACATGGACAAAAAGAACGTGCTTATTTACAAACCCAATGGATTGATGGTTTCACAACCAATGATAGTGATTTTCATTTTGTTGATATGAAAATTACCCCATTACAACCTTATATCAATTGGAAAGTAAAAACACCCATATCAGGGAAGACCAGCACAAACGGTAAATTGGTTTCATTTACGTTTCATTCATCATTAAAAGAATTAAAAGACATTATTATTACCGTTCAATATGCATTGTATGATGGAATTCCATTGTTGGTGAAATCATTATCAATAGAAAATAAAAGCAAAGTTTCAATTGATATCAACAGGGTTGTTAATGAGCGATTGGCGTTGGTAGAAGAAGAAAGTGCAGTTGTTGGTAGTCCTGAGCAAATGAAAAAGCAACATGGTATTTATGTAGAAACCAATTACGCTTTCAACAACGCCATGCGTTACGATATCAGCGATCAAACCACCCATTGGAATGTTGATCCTGCCTATACTTCTCAGGTGAATTACAATTATCAAACACCCTGTTTGTTGGAAGTATATCCAGAGAAACTACAACGCGTTTCCCTTAAACCCAGTGAAACCTTTAAATCGGTACGCACCCATGAATTGTTGATGGACAGTTACGATAGAGAAAGACGAGGATTGGCGATTAGAAAGATGTATAGGGTTGTGGCACCTTGGGTGATGGCGAATCCGATATTTATGCATTTGGTAAGTTCTAGCGACCAACAAGTAAGAACTGCCATCGATCAATGTGCAGCAACGGGTTATGAAGCTTTGATTTTAAGTTTTGGAAGCCATTGCAATATGGAAGATACTTCCGCAGGTAATGTAAAAAGATGGAAAGAATTATCCAATTATGCACATCAAAAAAACATTTTGATAGGGGGTTATTCATTGTTCAGTTCAAGAAGAATCAGTGATGAAGATGATGTGATCGATCCAATAACAGGTAAACCAGATGCTGGAGCTTTTTTTGGCAATGCACCCTGTTTAGGCAGCAAATGGGGCTTAAACTATTTAAAGACTTTACAATATTTCATCACCGAAACCGGCTTTGATATATTTGAAAACGATGGACCTTATCCCGGTGATGTTTGTGCATCAACAAAACATCCAGGGCATTTAGGTTTAGAAGATTCTCAATGGAAGCAAATGGAGTTGCAGAAAGGGTTTTACAGGTGGTGTAACGAGAGGGGTATTTACATAAATGCACCAGATTGGTATTTTTTAGATGGAACCCACAAAACGGGCATTGGTTATAGGGAAGTAAATTTCTCTTTGTCTAGAGCACAACAAAAGATTTTAAATCGTCAGAATATTTATGATGGATTATGGGAGAAAACGCCATCAATGGGATGGGGCTTTGTGCCATTAACAAGATACCAGGGTGGGGGAGCAGATGCCGTATTGGAGCCATTGTCAGAACATCTTGATGATTACGAACAATTGATGATGCAATATTATGGAGCCGGTGTGCAAGCCTGTTATCGGGGTCCAAGGTTATACGATACGGAAGCTACCAAACAAACTGTGATAAAAGTAATCAACTGGTATAATAAGTATCGAGACATTTTGAATTCAGATATTATACATTTAAGGAGAGCAGATGGCCGAGATTGGGATGGGATAATGCACGTTAATCCAGATTTGCCGACAAAAGCGTTGATCATGTTGTACAATCCTTTGAAAGAAACCATCACCCGAACCATAACGGTTCCGTTGTATTATACCGGTTTAAAAGGCAAAGCTACGGTAAGAGAGAAAGACGGGAAAAGTCAAATTAAAGCGATTAATACAGCGGGAGATATAAAGGTTGAAGTAACTATACAGCCAGGGGGAAACACGTGGTTAATTGTTAATGGTTAATTGTTAATGGTTAATTGTTAATGGTCAAGTGTTAATGGTCAAGTGTTAATGGTCAAGTGTTAATGGTTAAGTGTTAATGGTTAAGTGTTAATTATGGGAGATGGTTTAGCATACTTATCAACATAATTTTACAGATTAACAATTTAAGGTTGAAGCTTTGTTTCATTGATTGTATGTTTTGTAACATAATTTTGCAACTGTTTACCAGTCTACATACTATCGATTACCAGTCTGAATACTATTTTGAAACCATCTTTTACACTTTCTCAATAGTTGGAGAACTGGTTCTTGATTGTAAAAACAATGTTCAAAGCTTAAGAAATAGTCTTTATGGCTTGGCAGAAGTGCTTCATTAGATTAAAATCAAAAACCGAAGCTCCTTTACTACAAACAAGTTTAGTAGCAAAGGAGCTTCGGTTCAATAATTCCTAATTCCCTACATTAAAAATTATTCAATAATTTACCATTTACAATTAACAATTAACAATTACAACACGATCATTGCTTTAATAACTTTATTTGTTGGGTCAAGCCAAGAGGCAAATTGATCTACAACCTCATGGAGAGAAACTTTATGGGTGATGTATTTATTTGGATTGATTCTACCAGATAAAATATTTTGCATTACAAGATCAAAATCTTGTCGAGTAGCATTTCTGCTGCTCATTAGTGTGGCTTCACGTTTATGGAATGCAGGATGGGAAACTTGGATATCTCCATTTTGCAAACCAATAAGCACATATCTACCACCATGTGCTAAATAACTAAAGCCATTGTTGATGGCATTTAAATTACCTGTGGCATCAATAACCACTTGTGGCATATTATTTCCAGTTATTTCCTGAATGGCTGCCAATGCATCTACTTGCAATGGATTTACAATTGCATCTACACCAAGCTGGGTAGTGCAAAATTGCAATCGGTGCTCGTTTACATCCAACACAATCACTTTCGCTCCTGCGATTTTTGCCATTTCTATTGTTCCTAAGCCTATTGGTCCTGCACCCATTACCAACACATATTCTCCTGCTTGTACACCTGCTCTCCTGATGCCATGTGCACCAATAGCAAGCGGTTCAACCAAAGCGAGGGCATCTAATCCTAATCCATTACCTGCTAAAATAGAGGCATCTGGCACCGAAATATACTCCTGCATCCCACCGTCAATATGCACACCAAATACCTTAATGTGTACACAACAATTGGGTTTCCCTGATGAACAAGCAATACAATTTCCACAATTGAAATAGGGTATGATGGTTACAAAATCGCCAACAGATAAACTTTGAATGGATGTTTGTAAAACAGTTGCTGCCAACTCGTGCCCCAAAATTCGCGGGTAACTAAAAAAAGGTTGTGTTCCTTCAAAACCATGTAAATCTGTGCCACAAATGCCAATTCGTTCTAGTTTTAAGATTGAAAACCCTTCTTTGACTGTTGGTTCTGGAACTTCTTTTTCGATTAACAAATGAGGAGATACACAGATTATTGATATCATAGTTGTTAGTGATAAGTAGTTAGTAGTTAGTAGTTAGTTGTTAGTAGTTAGTAAAAAGTAATTAATTTGATACTTGTGCAATCGTTATAAAAGCTCTAAAATTTTTAAAAGACTTTTGCTTGCCAGTTTTTGTTCTACCAAAGCAAGCCAAAAAGTATCCGGTATGATTTTAGTAATCATTTCGGCGTTGGATTTTATTTGTTCTGGCAGATAAGTGTTTAGTGCAATGGCTTTTACCCCTTTAATTCTTGAACTAAAATAAAAGCAAGCTTCAGCAGGTAATATGTTGCACGCATTACAGAGTGTAAAAAAAGCATCACGCCATTGTATTAATGTTGTGCCTTCTGGAGTGTTTGGATTTACCCATGCATAATTGTAGTAATCTCCTCCGGTAAGAAACCCACCGTTAAAAATTGCTGCATTGAAAACTTGAATATTTTTCAATGAAATATCTGCGATAAACTCAATCAGTGCTGAATCATGGGAATGTATAGTAAGGCTATTGGCTACCATAATCCAATCCAAATCAACATCTTGGCTTATTTTTTGGATAATTTTCCAGTTTTTAGCACCAACACCAACAGATTGAACAATACCCTTTTCTTTAAGTTCTTTTAATGCTTTAAATGCTTCTAAAACAAGTAAGTAACGATGTGCTTTTTCATCATTGTTGATTGCAGCATCAATAAAATCATCCGGATCATGGATGGATACCATTTGTGCTGGGTAATTGCCTAGAAATTCATTACCCTGTTCAAAACATTCAAGTATGCCAGCATAACTGATGCGTTGTTCGGCATCGTTGATGAGATTTACCCAAACACCGGGTTCAAATTGTTGCACATCACCCAACATTGGAATAGAATACCAACCCAATTTATTACTGATTAAAACTTTCTCTGGGGGAACTTGAAGTGCTTCTAAACAATCCGACAGACTCTTTAATGACAATCCAGCTCCATATTTGCCGGCAGAATCAAAAAACGTAATGCCTCCATTAGAACTTTCTACACAAGCTTTTACAATAGCTAACTTTTGGTCAAAAGGGAGATCTTCATAAAGATTTCCCAAGCTGCTTGTTCCGAAAATGATTGGTAACATATTAAATAGTACTTATTGGTGTATGTTCTAAAACTGTATTCAATTATTTGATTTAAAAGATTTTACTAGGTGAAATTAGCACCCTTGCAGTTTTATTTCATTTTATAGATTTCAGTTCCAGCCATCAGAAAGCAACCCAATCCATAATCTTCAAAATCTGGGGTTTTGTTAAAATCTAAAGGTTGACCATCTTTAGGTTCTTTACCAGTTCCCTGCACGAAACCTAATTTACCATTGGAGTGAAGTGATGATTGAATCATTGCATTCCATGCTTTAGCAATTGCATGCTTATATGATTTTTTTGGTAATATCCCATTGTTGATACCCCATGCGAAGCCATAAATAAACAGGGATGTGCCTGAAAGTTCTTTCCCACTAAAGTTGTTGGGATCTTTAAGACTAACATTCCAATAGCCATCTTCACGTTGAAGGGGGAGAAGAGCGGCACACATATCCGTATAATCTTTGAGGTATTCGGCATAATGTGGATCGGTTTTGGGTAAAGCTTCTAATGTTTTAACCAATGCTGCTAATACCCAACCGTTGCCTCTACTCCAATAGCAATTTGCACCATTGGGTTCTTTGTAAGGTGGCACAAAGTCTTTATCTCTCCACCATAGTTTTTCAGTATTGTTGAATAAACCATTGCCACCATGTTTGTATTTGGTGAATGCATACATCTCATACATTCTATTAAAATAGCTGGTATCGTTGTATAGATTGCCCAATTTTACATATACAGGCATTGCCATTTGTAAGGCATCAACCCAATTCCAATCATCAATTTTTTTGGTATGGAGCATAGAATCAACAGAAGCTTTGATGTCTGCAACTCTTTCGGGCTGTTGCTTATTGTCCAATAAATACATATCTATATATATCTGTCCACAACATTGGTTGTCGGCGTTTCTTGTTTTTATTCCACCTCTTAAACCCCAATGGTGTTTTTCGCCCCATTGTAAGGTATAATCATAATACGATTGTTGTTTATCAATTGCATAGAGTTGCATCAATCCTTCATAATACACAGATCTAGTCCAAATATTACTTGGTCTTTCAATGTTGGTGAAGATAGGTTTTCCAGCATCGGGCCATTTTTGCATAAAATATTGATTGGCAAGGGTAAGCGATTGTAAAATTTTATGTTTTGAGGGAATTTTTTGTGCAGAAACGTTAATTGAAACCAATAAAAATAGTGCAGTAATTTTTTTCATATTGAAATAAAGTTAATCGTTGGTTTCAAATATAAGGCAATACTATATTTTATGCATCATGCAGTGTGCTGATGATATAGTACAATTTAAGGTTGTATTTCAATCTTTAAACACAGTAGTAAATTGTTCGGGAACGATTGCGTAAAATATTTTCCCTTTTCAGCATAGTGCAGGATAGATTTTAGTAGTGTTATATATACATTTATCTAAGTTTAAAGAAATGTTAAAATTACTTTAAATCCCCAAACTGATTGCCTAACAAATTTATGTTGCCGTATAAGATGCATTCAAATGCATAAACCAACTTGGAATCTATAATTCTTACATAGATTTTTTGTAAACAATACATTCGCAACCACATTTTATAAGCTAATCATTCTTTTGGGTTTTTGAAAATCAATTCATTAAAAGAATCATGTATATGATCTATAAGGAAAAATTTACACCTTTGAAACAAGGTCTGCTTTTATTTTTGATTGTATGTTCTGTTTTATTTCTTTCTTGCAACAAAAAGTTTGAACAGTATTATGAACGTCCGGCCACTTTGGAATCACCAATTTATCAACAACTAACGTTGAAAGGCAACTTTACCAATTTGCTTAAAGTGATTGATAAAGCTGGATACAAGCAAACTTTATCAACTGCCGGTTATTGGACAATTTTCGCACCTCATGATTCAGCTTTTACAGTGTATTTAAAGCAAAACAATATTGCAAATGTGGAAGCTTTGGATTCCAATGCATGTAGAAAAATTGTAACGTATTGTTTGGTTTACAATGCTTTCAAGCAAGATCGAATTTCTGATTTTCAAAGCAATTTAGGCTGGGTAGAAAATTCTTCATTCAAAAGGAGAACAGCTAGTTATACTGGGGTGTATGATGCAACAAATCTTCAAGGCACAAAAATAAAAGCAATTGCATCTAACAGAAACAACTCAGGTTCTTTCTTTTATATTGATGCCGACAACAACAATAAGTATATTCCTATTTTTGAAACGGGTTTCATGACTGGCAAATCCATCAGTGCATTTGATTACAATTATTTTTATCCTTCATCTACTTATACCGGATTTAATGTTGCTGATGCTAAAGTTGTGCAGAAAGATATTGCCGCAGAAAATGGCGTAATTCATGTGGTAGATCGAGTGATTTCAACATTGCCAAGTTTAGATCAATATATTGGATCAAATCCAAATTTCAGTGAATTCAAAAAAATATTGGATAAGTTCCTTGTTCAATATGTTTTAAATCCAATAGTAACACAGAACTATGCCAGTGTTACAGGTAATGCTGCGGATGTGTTTACTAAGGTGTACAATTCCAATCTTGCTTTTTCACCAAACAACGAAAATTTCCTCAAGCAACAAGATAATGATGGTCAGGCAGATACCTACACCATGTTTATTCCTGAAAATGCAGCATTATTAAATTATATCAATACTGTTTTGTTGGAGAATTACTCAAAATTGGAAGATTTGCCAATCAATGTAATATACGATTTCATTAATGCACACATGTGGCGCACTGCAGTATGGCCATCTAAGTTTGCTTCAACTTTCAATGCTTTGGGAGAGGAAGCGCGTTTTAATGCATCTACAGATGTAACGGATAAAAAAATATTGAGCAATGGTATATTATACGGCACTAATAAAGTGCAGGAAGCCAATGTTTTCAGTAGTGTTTATGGTAGAGCTTATTTGGATCCAACATATTCTATGATGTCAAGTCTATTGAATTTAGATTTGAAATTCCAGATTTCTAATATCAGTCAGAAATATACCCTATTCTTAATTAGTAATGCGGCATTTAATGCAGCAGGTTATTTTGCAGACCCAACTGTAAGCAATAACATCAATGAGCAGTGGCGCTACACACCGCCAAGTGGTGGAGCTGCTTTAACAGGATCATCTGCATTGGTAAGATTGCAACGTATATTAAATATGCACGTTATTCCGGGAAGAGATATTACATCTCTTGCTACACCGGGAGTTGGACAATCTTATTCCGGTGAATTTTTGAAGTTTGATGCCAACAAAATTGTTGCCGCAGGAAATGTAGATGCTTCAAATACTGCAACAATTTTAAATAAAAAAACAGCAAAAAACGGAACGGTTTATTATCTTGATAGAATACTTGAATTCAGCGAAAGAACCATTGGTAAGCATATTGAATTGTTGGGCACACCTACCACTTCACCTTACAATTTTTACTGGCAATATTTAAAGAGTTCACCCATTTTTAATGCTACTACTGGAGAAATTGCTCAAGTAGCCTCAGGTACTTTTTATACCTTTTTTGTACCAAACAACCAAGCTATATTAGCGGCTGTAAATGCAGGATTATTGCCAGGTACAGGTACAGCACCCAACAAAGTGCCAAATTTTACTTCACCATTGCTGTCAGATAGAGAGTTGGTGGCTAATTTTATTTATTACCATATCCTCAATAAAAAGAACATAGCTACAGACGGAGTTGAAAGTGGAACTTTTGAAACATTGTTCAAATTTGCAAATGGCGATCCTTCAACCATTTTTGTGAACAACTCAGTGCCTAATAGCATCGTGTTGAGTGATATGAAAAACAGAACAGCAAATGTAACTGTGACATCAAGCAATAACCTCAGTACGAGATGTACCATTCACCTATTAGACAATTATTTAAGATTTAACTAAACCAACTATACAAATCATGCAAAGTATGTGGAATAAATTTTTAACGATATTTTCCTTTACGATACTGTTTACCCTTGTTAGTGTTTGTGCTTCATCTCAAACGCTTTTAAAAGGAAAAATTGTTGACAAAGAAGGTAAGCCGCTTCAAGATGTTTCGGTTTCAGAATTGGATGCAGATAATCGTATTATAAAAGGTACAAGAACCGATATTGAAGGAAATTATGTATTAAAAAATACAAATTCTAAAAATAGAATTTCGTTATCTTATATTGGATATAAAACGATTACGCAAAGGATTAATAATAGAGATGTCATAAATCTTACTTTAGAAAATGCACAATCAGATTTAGGTGAAGTAATCATTACGGCAAGGCCAACTACTTCAAATGGAATGTTGAATATTCAGGAGAAGAATCTAACCACTGCAGTTGCAAAAATTAGTGCAAAAGATTTAGAAGAGATGCAAGCACCAAGTATAGATCAGGCTTTGCAAGGAAGATTAAGTGGTGTAGATATTACCGCAACTAGTGGAGATCCGGGAGCAGCAATGAATATTAGAATCAGAGGTGTATCTTCCATTAATTCAACAGGTATACCGATGATTGTATTGGATGGTATGCCATACGAAACTGAAATTCCAAGTGATTTCAACTTTGGTACAGCAGACGAGCAAGGGTATGCACAATTGTTGAATATTTCTCCAGCTGATATTAAGGACATTACAGTTTTAAAAGATGCGGCAGCAACAGCAATTTGGGGTTCAAAAGCAGCAAATGGTGTTTTGGTTATTACCACCAAAAGAGGTAGCATCGGTAAACCAACCATTACCTATACATTTAAAGGTTCTGTTTCTGGTGTACCAAACCCTATTCCATTGTTAAATGGTGATCAATATTCTTCATTGATTCCAGAAGCATTTATGAATAGGATTGGAACAACACTCAATTCTACCGTTAATAGAGAATTTAACTACGATCCCAACGATCCTTATTGGTTCAAAAATTACAGCAACAATACCAATTGGATCAAAGAAGTTTCTAGAACAGGATATTTACAAGACCATACCGTGAGTTTAACAGGTGGTGGCGAAAAAGCAAAATATTTTTCATCAATTGGTTTTTTTGATCAAAAAGGTATAACAATAGGAACTGGTTTACAACGTATTAGCACGCGTATCAACTTAGATTATACAGTATCTGAAAAAATAAAGTTCTTTACCAGTTTTTCTTTTACACACTCTAACCAAGTAAGAAATTATTTAGGTTCAAATTCAACAAGTGGAGAAGCTTCAATACGTGGTATGGCTTATATCAAAATGCCCAATATGAGCGTTTTTGAATATGATCCTCAAGGCAATTTAACCACCAATTTCTTCTCACCTGCCGCAAATATTCAAGGTCAATACAACCGTATTTACAATCCGGTTGCAATGGCAGAAAAGGCACAATATACTATCTTAGGTGAAAGGATTATTCCCCGCTTTCAGGTAGATTATGATATTGTGAAAAAAGTATTAAAAGCAACTTTCGATATCCAATTTGATATCAACAACACAAAAAACAAAAGCTTTTTGCCGCAAATTGCCACCGGAAGACCAAACACCGAAACGGTTGTTAACAGAGCTTACGATGGTGATATAGACGCATTTAGTGTAGGTACAAAAGCCAGTTTGATTTATACCCCTCAATTTAAATCGGACAATCACAATTTACAAGCATATATGAATGTGCTTACCAACGATTATAGGGCTGTTTATCAAGAAGTAATGACCTCTAATACCGCATCTTCATTGTTAATAGATCCTTCAATTGCATCTAGAACACAAAATGCAGATTTGCGTGCTGTTTCTGGATTATCGCAAACAAGATCTATAGGTGCATTAATTGGTGCACAATATGGCTACAAGGATAAATATCTTTTCAACGTTACCATGCGTGGTGATGGAAACTCTCGTTTTGGACCTAACTATCGCTATGGCTTGTTCCCATCATTGTCTTTCAGATGGAGACTTTCAGAAGAAGGATTTTTGAAAAATATTAAACAACTTGATGACCTTAGTTTTAGAGCCAGTTATGGTATTGCTGGTGAAGTTCCAAGATATGATTACCTTTTTTACAACACTTACAATACATACGATTATAGTTATTTGGACCAGTCGGGTATTTATCCATCCCGAATGGAATTAAAAAATCTTAGATGGCAAACATTGGAAGGAACCAATATTGGTTACAACCTAAGCATGTTTAAGGGTAGATTTAGAATGGATGGAGAAATATATAGAAATAGAACCAATAACCTCTTTTTTGATGGGTTACAAATCGGATCTTATACAGGTTACAATTCATTGTTTATGAATGTTGGTACAATGGATAACCAAGGATGGGAATTGGCTGTATGGACAATTCCTTATAAATCTAAAAATTTATCTATTGGATTTGATTTTAACATTTCAGGCAACCAAAACGTAATTAGAGAGATTTCTCCATTCTATCCAAACCAACGAGGCGATGTAACCAAAAATGGAGAATACCTCCGATTGTTGCAAATCAATAATCCATTTGGCTCTTTCTATGGCTATAAATATAAAGGGGTTTATAAGGATAAGGCTTCTACCATTGCTACGGATGCAAAAGGAACTTCTATTATTGGTCCAAATGGTCAGATTATTTACACTCGTTTCAATTATCCTCAAACAAATTATATTTTCCAGCCAGGAGATGCAATGTATGAAGACATCAATCACGATGGCAATATTAATTATATGGATGTGGTGTATTTAGGAAACAGTAATCCTAAATTGTCTGGAGGATTTGGTCCATCCATTACTTGGAAAAATCTAAAAATTACTTCTTTCTTTAGTTATCGATTGGGCTATGATGTAATCAATGGAACCAAGATGAATACTACCAATATGTTTTATTTTGACAATCAAAGTTCTGCTGTATTGAACAGGTGGAAAAAAGAGGGAGATGTTACTGATATGCCACGAGCTTTAATTGCTGGAGGTTTCAATTGGTTGGGTAGTGATCGTTATGTAGAAGATGCATCATACATAAGATTTAGAACCATTACGGCGAGGTATAATCTAGATAAAAAAGTAATGGCAAAGATGAAAATGAAATCAATGAGTTTTTATATAACGGCAGAAAATCTGTTTACGTTTACCAATTATTTAGGTCAAGATCCTGAGGTTTCAATGAGGGGTTCTGATCCATTTAGGGTATCGTATGATTATTCTATGACGCCACCGGCAAAAAATTTCACAATAGGCTTTGTAGCTGGATTCTAAAAATACAATGATGAAAAAGAAAATATTTATAAATTATTTACTGTTATTGGTTTTGGTTGTAGGCTTTTCCGGCTGTCAAAAATGGTTGGAATTGAAGCCACAAGATGGAATTATTAAAGAAGAGTTTTGGAAAACAAAAGAACAGGTGCAGGCTTCTGTAATAGGCATATATGCTTCGATGATGGAATATTCTACTGGCACTTATGGCACAACAGGATATATTCCGTCTATGGCTGAGTTGTTTTTTGTATGGGGTGAGGGAAGAGCAGACCACATTGCAACTGCAACTGCATCTGGAGCCGATGATATCGCTCTTTCCAATCATAATATTCAACCCACCAATGTTAATGCAAACTGGCGCCCTTTTTACCGCACCATCAATTTTTGCAATACATTAATTGAAAAAGCTCCAGAAGTGTTGGTTAGTGATAATACATTTACTCAAACCCAGCTAGATAATTATTTAAGTGAAGCTTTAACAATTAGGGCGTTGATGTATTTCTATTTGGTTAGAACATTTGGAGATGTACCATTGAAATTAGATGCTACATTAAGTGATGAAAACATCATGCCAATCCCAAAAACTTCTAAAGCAGAAGTGTTGAATAAAATAATTGAAGATTTAAAACTGGCAGAAACCAAGGCTGTAAAATCTTTTGGAGATGTTGCTTCTGATAAAGGAAGGGTTAATATCAACACCATAAATGCTATTCTTGCTGATGTATATTTATGGACAGACAAATATGCTGAAAGCGATGCTTATTGTGATAAAATTATTGCTTCAGGTAAGTTTGGGTTGATAAAAGGTGCAACAGCATTTGGACCATTTATTGAATACAATGACAGTTGGTTCAATACCCTGTATGTTCAAGGAAATTCTAACGAAAGTATTTTTGAGTTGCAATACAGTCAACAAAGATTAAATCCCTTCTTCAATATTTTTTCTTCAAGTGTTTTTAGCAGACGTTGGACAGCTGCAGCAGATTTGATGGATAGGGTTTTCACAATTGATTTCACCAACGATAAAAATTATGATATAAGAGGAGATGGGGGGTCTGTAAGAGCTGCTACATCAACAGTATGGAAGTATGTAGGTGCCACAGCAACCAGTTTACGTTCAGCTGATCAAAGTTCTGCACATTGGTTTTTTTATAGATATGCGGATGTTTTGTTAATGAAGGCGGAAGCATTGAACGAATTAGGAAGAGGGCAGGAAGCATTAGATTTAGTATATACTGTTAGAAAAAGAGCAAATGCCTTAGCTGCAACAGATTTAATGCCAAGTGCAACAGATAAAAAGTTAATACAAGATTTCATTTTAGAAGAGCGTTCAAGAGAATTTTGTTTTGAGGGAAAAAGATGGTTTGATGTGTTGCGTAATGCAAAAAGAAATAATTATGAGCGATTAAGTATTTTACTCAGTATGATAGCTGTAAGCGTTCCATCTAACATGCAGCAATCGGCACAAGCAAAAATGAAAGATTACAATAGTCATTATTTGCCCATTTACCTCTATGAAATTCAGACCAATAATATGTTGGTACAAAATCCTTTTTACAAATAATCCCCTAAAATATTTCATAAAATAATTTTAACAAAATGAATAAATTAACGATACTTATTGTAGGATTGGTGCTTACCACTTCAATAATTTTTTCATCTATAGGCTGTAAAAAGCTTGATATTCAACAAACTACAACCAGTGATGTAAACATTGTTGGATATTTAGAAAATCACTTGGATTCATTTTCTTTGTTTAAGAAGATATTAGATAGAACTGGCAATACCGCTTTTTTAAATGCTTATGGGTCTTACACTTGTTTTGCACCAACCAATAGCGGTGTTAATAACTACTTAACTGCTTTAGGAGCAGCATCTGTTGATGTAGCTGATTTAAATACATTAAAAGATATGGTTCGTTTACATTTATTGGAAGACACCATTTATACCAGTTCATTTACAGACGGAAAGTTACCCGTTATTACTATGTATGGTCAATATTTGGTAACATCAGTAGCAAATAAAAATGGTGCTTCAAGTTATTTAATCAATCGCCAAGCATTGGTATTAAATTCAAATGTTAAAGTAGGAAATGGTATAATTCATGTGATAGACAATGTTTTGCGTCCGGCAGTAAAAACAATTGCTACCCAATTAGAGGAAAATGTAAATTATTCAATATTTGTCCAGGCAATGAAAGAAACAGGTTTTTTTACAAGATTAAATACTGTTAACGCTGATTCATCCAAGCGTTGGCTAACGGTTTTTGCTGAAAGCAACAAGGCATTAGCGGATAGTGGAATAACCTCTTATGCATCATTAAAAGCAAAATATTCAAAAACAGGAAATCCAACTTTGCCAAACGACAGTTTGAATATGTATATTGCCTATCATATTAGTATGGGGCTTAAGTTTTTGGGAGATATTATCTCAACTCCAACACATGAAACCTTATTGCCACAAGAGGTTATTAGTATCAAGTTGATCAATCAGAATGTGTTGGTAAATCAAGATGAATTCAATGGAGTGGTAGAGCCAGGTGTAGTATTGACAAGAGACAAAAGTGATATTGCTGCAACAAACGGTGTATGGCATGATGCCGCGGCACATTTTATGGTGAAATACAGAAAGCCAGCACCCTTGTATTGGGATGTTTCTTCTTTTGATGAGTTAAAAAAATTGCCTGCTTATTATAAAAAAGCCAATTACAATTTTGTAAGAGCAACAGAAGCAGATAAGCCTATTAAAGATCATTATTGGGGTTGGGGCTCATTGGCTGGAACCAACGTAATGTCTTATGTATTTTCTACAGCAAGTTCAATTACTAACTATGCATTCAACGCAGATATAAATATGTTGCCATTAGGTTTACCAAGTAGACCAATATGGTGGGAAATGCGCACACCGCCAATTGTAAAAGGAAAATATAAAGTTTGGATTTGCTATAGACAACAAAAACAATCCAGTAGTTCTAATATGCTTTGTCAAGTAACCGTAAATGGTGTTCTTATGCAAAGGACAATGAATTTTACTGATGTTAGACCTGCAGGTACTGACGCAGAAATTGAAGCCATCGGATGGAAAAGATATACCGAAAACGTAAGTAATTTATGGGCTGCTAGGCAAGTAGGGGTAATAGAATTTACCACTACCCAACAGCAATTGATAAGAATCACAGCATTGGTTGGTACACAAAACAACAATAACCTAGACATGATTCATTTTATTCCCATAAATCAAGATCAAATTTTGCCTCGTTTCAGACCCGACGGTAGTATGATCTATTTTTAATCTATCCAAAGAAAAACAAAGTTAAAAGTAAACACTAAAATTATCCAGCAATGAAGTGCAGCTATAAAAGTTTTTTATTGTATTCAGTAAGCATCATGTTAACGATGCTTTTAGGATGCAGCAAAATAAATGATACCAGAAACGATATTACCGATACATCATTAAAGCAAAATCTATTTGAATTGATTAATGCAAATCCAGATTTAAGCAGTTTTGCCAAATATTTGGCTCAAACAGGATATGACAAAGTAATCAGTTCATCAAAGAATTATACTGTATTTGCACCTGTAAACAAGTCGTTAGCCACTTTAGATGCCGCCATCATTAATGATCCCATCAAGCTAAAATTGTTTGTTGGCAATCATATTGCTACTCAATTGTACAGAACTAGCGATGTGACAGCAACAACCCGCATCAGCATGATCAATGGAAAATTCTCCAATATGATGAAATCTAAATTGGAAGATGCAACCATCAAAACCGCTGATAATTACGCATCAAACGGATTGTTGCAGATTATGGACCAATCTATACCGGCACTCGAAAATTGCTGGGAATTTATCAATAACAATGTCAATGCACCATCTAAACAAAAAACATTCATGTTGTCATTGTTTAGAAATGTGTTTGACCTCACCAATGCTGTTGTTGTAGGAATTAAGCCATCTACAGGAGAGCCCATTTATCAAGCCGGAACGGATTCAATATTTACAAATTTATATTGGAATAAAGTGCATGACCTTAAGCAAGAACAGAAGCAATTCACCTTATTTATGTTGGAAGATGCCACTTGGGATGCGGAAATCACAAAGTTTACTCCCTATTTTTCTACAAATACAACAGACAGCAATACACTTGTTACCAGTTGGAATGTGGTTAAAGATTTTGCAGTAGATACTTTATACAATCCTGCTTCAATTCCAGACACCATTTTTTCTAAATTTGGAACAAAACTTCCTGTTAATAAAGCCAATATTGTGAAAACAATCAAAACCAGCAATGGTATTGTTTATATCATGAATAAAATGGATGTACAACCTGCTAGTAAATTTAAAACCATTGTAGTAGAAGCTGAAAAATATGCTGCAACCAGCAACGATAGAAGGAGTAATACTTTTTTTAGGGAACGTTTCAATACTTTAACTGGATTGGATTATAAAGATGTTTTGGTGTTGAATCATGGTATAGCATTATTCAATATTCGTTATGATTTGCCAGAAATACCATCTATCAAATACAAGGCTTATTGGGTTGCGGTAAATGATTTTCAAACGGTAACATTTACACAAAAATTGGGTATAGGAACAGCTGCATCTACAACATTCCCTTACACAACAATAGCCTTAAATAGATTAGATGAAATATATATCGGTGAATTTTCTGTACCCAAGTATGCACCGATTTTGAATATATTTCTTGTGGCAGCAAATAGTACTACTGCAGCTGCAAATCCATTGGTTTGTGATTATATCAAACTTGTACCAAGCTTATAATTGAAAGAACAAAAAAAGATATTCGTAATGATAAAGACTACATTGCATAACCTGATCGCATCAACATTGTTGACGGGTGTATTATTTGCTTCCCAGCAGCTGTCTGCTCAAGTAATGCTAAAACCTACTGGACAATCTTCAGCAAAAAAAGAAACCAAGTTGCCTTTAAAAGGTATTGTAACAGATGCTGCTACAAAAAAGGGAATTGGTGGAGTTAATATCACGGTTAAAAACTTTTCGGCAGCCATTACTGACGAAAAAGGGGCGTTTACTTTAAATGTACCATCTTATACAGCGGATTTAGAAATAGTTGCTGAGGGATACGATACAAAAGTAATTTCATTGAAAGGGAGAAACACTATTGAAGCGGCTTTGTTGAGCGAATCAAGCGTTTCCTTTCAGGAGCAGGTGGTATTGCCTTTTGGAAGTATTGCCAAAAGAAATTCAACTGCTGCAGTTGCTGGGTATGATGCCAATAGCTCATGGAACAGACCATTTGAAACACCAGATGCATTGTTGCAAGGTCAGGTTAGTGGATTAAACGCCATCAGACGTTCAGGAACACCGGGGGTTGGTGCCAACTTGTTTTTAAGGGGATACAATTCTCTTTATGCAACCAATTCACCGCTATTTGTAATCGATGGAATGGTGTATGATGTAAACGATTATGGAAAAAGCATCATAGATAACAATTATACCAATCCACTTTCTCTTATCAATGTAGGAGATATTGACAATTATACTATAATTAAAGATGCATCTTCTATTTATGGTACCAAAGGAGCAAATGGAGCAATCATAATAACAACTTCAAAGGCAAAACAAGAGGCAACCAATATTGATTTTGGGGTTTATACAAGCTTTAACCAAGCACCCGATTTTATGCCAGTTATGGATGCCAACAATTATAGAACCTACCTAAACGAAATGTTACAAAGCAGAGGTTTGTCTGCGGCTGCAATTGGTGCATTGCCATATATGATTGATGATTCTACCAACAACAAAAGCTATTACAGATACCACAACAATACCAATTGGCAAAAAAATGTTTTTAGCAATAGTATGAATCAAAACCTTTTTCTTAAAGTAACTGGTGGTGATAACATAGCAAAATATGCATTAAGTGTTGGGTATAGCCAAAATGAAGGGGTAATAAAAAATACTGATTTAAAACGTTACAATACAAGGTTTAATGCTGCATTTAATTTCTCAAAAAAATTCACAGGAGTAGCTAATCTTGCATTTACATACAATGAAAACAACCTAAAATACCAAGGTGTAGTACAAAAGACAGCCCCTTTGTATGGTGCGTTAACAAAGTCGCCGTTTTTAACCGCTTACGAATTGAATGAGAAAGGAATTTTTTCTCCCAACCTTGATGAAACAGATGTATTGGGTTTCAGTAATCCCTCAGTTTTGATTGAAAATATGCAAGCTTATAACCGCTATTATAGATTTTTAGGTTCTTATAAGTTTAATTATGACATCAGTAATTCAATTTCGGCATCTACTTTATTTGGTGTGGTGTATGATAAAATAAGAGAAAATATTTTTGTACCAAGAAAAGGTGTTGCTGATGATACTACAA
This sequence comes from Sphingobacterium thalpophilum, assembly GCA_945871875.1. Classification (GTDB taxonomy): domain Bacteria; phylum Bacteroidota; class Bacteroidia; order Chitinophagales; family Chitinophagaceae; genus Pollutibacter. Next base: position 3,769 of record CAMBYC010000019.1, on the reverse strand, counting down.
CCAATGCTATAATTGATAGCAGATTGGGTACACAGGTAAAAAGGTTGTTTTCGATTTACTCAGATTCAAGGTTAGAGTTTAAAAAAACCTATAATTTAAATCATAATGTGTTGTCGAGATTGGGTGTCCGCTACCAGCATAATAAAGGGGAGCAAGATTTTACATTGGGCTATAATTCTGCAACAGATGAACTTATCAGTGTACAAAACGGCAACAATGCATTGCGCCAAACGGGTGGTGGCATTGGAGAGTGGAATTGGATGAATGCCTATTTCAATTTTGATTATGGATTCAAGAACAAGTTGTTTTTCTCTTTTAATACAGCTTTAGATGGTTCTTCAAGATTTGGTAAGCAAGTTGCAAATGGAGTTAATATTGGAGGAAACAGCTTTGCATTGATGCCATCTCTTGGTGCTGCTTGGTTGATTTCTTCTGAGAAATTTATGGCAACATCTTCTTTTGACATGTTGAAGTTGCGTATCAATTACAGTTACGCAGGAAATGATGATATTGGGAATTACTCGAGCAGACAAACTTATAGTTCCCAAAATTTACTTGGTATGCAAGGTTTGGTAAGAAGTGGAATTCCAAATCCTGCGATCCAGTGGGAAACAAATAAAAAGTTTAATGTAGGTTTAGACCTTGCATTTTGGAATGAGCGCATAAATCTTTCTGTTGATGCATATCGCAACAAAACGGAAAATATGTTGGTTTATGAAAATATTGCAGCACAAACTGGTTTTACTAATGTACTTACAAATGGTGGAAGTATGTTGAATACTGGTATTGAAGCAGGGTTTAATATTAATGTAGTAAATAAGAAAAAGTTGAGATGGGATATTGGAGCTACAGTTGCCTCAAACAAAAACAAGATATTATCCGTTCCGAACGGTAGTTTAACCACCCAATATGCCAATGCCACGATTTTAACCCAAAACAACAATGTTGCAACATTGTTCTATGGCTATACTGCGGATGGTGTTTTTAGCTCAAACTTAGAAGCAAGTAATGCAGATTTAAGAATGAAAAACTCCGATGGCACTTTTAGTCCTTTTAAAGGTGGAGATGTAAAGTTTAAAGACATCAATGGGGATCGTATAATAGATGAAAAAGATAGAAAAGTAATTGGTAACCCTACTCCCGATTTCTTTGGAAGCATCAACAGCAGATTGGTTTTTGGACGTTTTTCATTAACCACGTTGTTTGTTTTTTCTCAAGGAAATGATGTTTACAATTACTTACGCTACAAGTTGGAATCTGCGAGTACATTGGAAAACCAATTAAATAGTGTAGTAAATAGATGGAGAGCTGAGGGACAATCTACCAACATGCCAAGGGCTACTTTTGGAGATCCATTGGGTAATAACAGATTCAGCACCAGATGGATAGAAGATGGGTCTTACTTGAATTTGCGCAATGCTTCTCTCAACTATGCAATTCCATTTAAAGATAAATTTATTAAAAACGCATCTATCTATTTGAGTGGCGACAACCTGTTTACACTAACAAAATATTCAGGCTTTAATCCAGAATTCAGTGCATCAAACTCAATATTTGCTCAAGGTATTGATATGGGATATAATCCTATGTACAAAACCCTAACCATTGGTGCTAGAATCGGATTATAATCTATCTCAATAAGTAAAAATAATTTTCGAATTTTAAATTGTCCTTCAGTTATGAAGAAAATAAATATAGTAAGTGCAACATTTTATGTTCTTTTGTTGTGGAGTATTTCTGGGTGTACAAAAATCTTCGATATCAAGCCCCAAGACCAACTAGATGAATCTCAGGCTTACCAAAATGTGTATGATGCAGATGCTGCAGTAATAGGTATTTATGGAAAATTTATGGGCATAGCCGATCAGTATGTAGTGTTAAATGAACTACGTGGCGATTTATTGGATTGTACTAACAATGCAGATGAAAACCTCCGACAAATTAGTACACACAGCGTAACAGAAAACAATCCCTACGCTAGCCCTAAACCTTTTTATGAGCTCATCATCAATTGTAACGACGTACTTGAGCGTTTTCAAGTAATGGTGAAAGAAAAAAAGATGAATGATGCAGAATTTAGCCAGCGTTATTCAGACATTGGAGCTTTACGTTCTTTTTTGTATTTGCAATTGGGCATACATTTTGGTCAGGTTCCTTACGTAACAAGTTCATTGAAAAACGTTGATGACGTTAAAAATGCTTCAAATTTTCCAAAGCTTTCTTTTGATGTATTGTTGGATAGCTTAATAAACTTCACAGAACGCTTACCCTTTAAAGAGGTATATCCTGCAGGTACAAACTTAAATATTACTGTAGATGGATATCCTACACAAAAGTTTTATGTAAACAAAAAGGTTGTTTTAGGCGATTTGCATTTGTGGAAGGGCAATTATGTGAAAGCATCAGAAAACTATAGACAAGTAATGGAAACAGGAACACAAGGTGTTGTTGATGGTAGATATTATAGTTTATATAAATTAGGTTGGGACAGCAATGGCGATATAGACCATTACATCAGTTATTCAAGAGCTGGAGATGCGTCAACACTTATATACAACACACAGTGGAGAATTATGTTTGAACAACCGTTTGGTACAAGTGGTTTTGATAGAGAATGGGTTTGGGTACTTCCTTTTGATAGCAAGTTCAAACCAGAGAATACTTTAATAAAACTATTTTCACCTATCGGAGGAAATTATTTGGTAAAACCATCCCAAGAAATAAACGACTTGTGGGATGGAGAAACTCAGAGAGCTGCTCAAGGCGGATCTATACCTTATGATGCAAGAAAATTATTGAGTACCATGACTATTGGTGGTCAGCAAGTGGCAATGAAAAATTTATACAATTATATTAATTATACCAATTCATTGCCTACTACCAATTTATTAACAAAGAATGGCAAATGGTTTTTGTTTAGACAAACTCAGTTGCACATGCGTTTTGCAGAAGCTGCAAATAGGGTAGGAAAATATCGTTTGGCTTGGGGACTTTTAAACAGCGGAATTGCAGGTGCTTATCCAGCACCAACATCTGATGTTACAAATTTTCACAATACTCTAAATGAAGCGTATCCATTCAATTTTGATGCACGCAATAGTGGTAGCACTGGTGTTCCTTATTATAGAGCCGATTGGTATAGAAATATTGGAATTAGATCAAGAGCCAATTTGATAAATATTGATGTGCCTGCTTCTGATAGTTTGCTGACTATCGAAAATGGTTTGATTAAGGAAACTGCACTTGAAAACGCATTTGAAGGAACCCGTTGGGCAGATTTGCTTCGTGTGGCCATTAGAAGAAATGATCCATCCTTTATTGCCGATAAAGTTTACAGTAAGTTATTAAAATCTGGTGTTTCCTCAGGTTCTGCGTCAACAGCAAGGGCAAAACTTATGGGGAAAGATTGGTATTTGCCGTTTAAATGGTAAGAGGGGGGATGAATTATAAATTATGAATTATGAATTGTGAGTTATTAGTATGAGTTCGCGTACTAAAAGTGTTAAGTCGTAAGTCTTATGTTGTATGTCCTAAGACCTCATTTGTAATTTGTGAGATATGAAAAATGTATTGAGTGAATGTATTGAGTTCCCTAAATTTAAAATTATAATTTACCCCCAAATTCATAATTCATAATTTATAATTCATAATAGTTATGCGTAAAATATTGTTTTCGATAATCTTAATTCTGTTACAGGTAATAACTGGATTTGGGCAAACCAAACAAACAGATGCTACCACACCATTACATGCTTTACAACCTGATTAT
>CAMBYC010000018.1 GCA_945871875.1 Sphingobacterium thalpophilum | reverse complement strand
CCATTCACCGCTCAACATATTTATTAAACTTGAAAATTCTTTAATTGCTAACTTGCAACTCAAATATATTTTAAGATGAAATTTTCAAATGTTTTATTGGTATTTTTAATATCAGCACTTGGCTTTTCAGTTAATGCCCAAGATCTTAATCAACCTCTTACTATCGATGCGAAAATCGTAAAAGGTAAATTAGACAATGGTTTAACTTATTACATCAAAGAAAACAGCAAACCCAGCAAAAAAGTAGAACTTAGATTGGTTGTAAAAGTGGGTTCTATTATGGAAGATGACGACCAACAAGGTTTGGCTCACATGGCAGAACACATGGCTTTTAATGGTACAAAAAACTTCAAAAAGAATGAAATTGTTTCCTTTTTGCAAGATATCGGTGTTGGATTTGGAAGCGATTTAAACGCTTATACCGGATTTGACGAAACCGTTTATATCCTTCCCATTCCAACCGACAAACCTGGAAACCTAGAAAAGGGATTTCAAGTGTTGGAAGATTGGGCACATCAAGTTACCTATTTTGATGAGGACATCAACAACGAAAGAGCCATCATTCTTGAAGAAAGCAGATTAGGCAAAAGTGGAGAAGAAAGAATGTTCAAAAAAGTATATCCAGAACTCTTTAAAGGTTCTAAATATGCAAACAGATTACCCATTGGAGTTGACAGCATCATCAAAACCTTTAATCCAAACGCAATTAGAAGGTTTTATAAAGAATGGTACCGTCCAGAATTGATGGCAGTAATTGTTGTTGGAGACATCAAACCTGAAGCAGCTAAAGCATTGGTGCTTAAACATTTCCAAGGATTGGTTAACCCTCCGAACGTTCGTAAAAGAGAATATGCTGACGTTCCGGCATACAAAACCAGCAATACACTAATTGTTACAGACAAAGAATCAACAGGAAGTAGTTTTGTATTGCAATATCCTGCATATAAAGCAAGTGCTTCTGTAACAGCAAAAGATTATCGTCAAGATATTATTGAAAATCTTTACACTACCCTACTCAACAGCAGATTCAGAGAAATTAGTCAAAAAGAAAATGCTCCGTTTGTGTTTGCAGGTGCAGGATTTGACAATTACGCAACAGGATATAAATCGTTTAATGTACAAACTTCTACTGGCAACAATGACATCAAAAAAGGAATGGAATCGGTTGCAGAAGAATTAGAAAGGGTAAAAAGATATGGTTTTACAGCTCCCGAATTGGAAAGAGCCAAAAAAAATGTGCAAGTATCTTACGAAAGAGCCTTTAACAATAAAGACAAAACGGAATCAGACAATTTAACTGAAGAATTAATTCGCAATTTCACTTCAGGAGAACCTATCCCTGGAATTGAAAAAGAGTTTTCAATGGTAAAAGATTTGCTACCAACCATTACCATTGCAGAAGTTAATCAACTTACAGACATCTACAAAAACCAATCGAACAGGTTTGCTTATATAATGGGTCCGGAGAACAAAACCTATCCATTAAGCACCCAATTGTTGGCAATAATAGATGGTAAAGCATCAAGCGACATCAAGCCTTATGAAGAAAAACTAGTAGCTACAAACTTGATGAATAGCTTACCTAAAGCTGGGAAAATTGTTTCAAATGTAAAAAACAAGATTCTTGGTACAACTGAGCTAACCTTGAGTAATGGCGTATTGGTTACGTTGAAATCTACTGATTTTAAAGCTGACCAAATTATAATGAATGCTACAAGATATGGTGGAATTAGTGGTTACGGGTTGGCGGATAAATTCAGTGCTGAAAACACTACATCTTTAATTAATACCATGGGTGTTGGGGCATTTTCACCAACAGATTTAAAAAAGGCATTGGCAGGAAAAACAGTTTCGGTTAGTCCATTTATGACTGATGTAACTGATGGATTAAGAGGTAGCAGCAGCAACAAAGATGTTGAATCAATGATGCAATTGATTTATCTCTATACAACCGCAGCCCGAAAAGATTCATCTTTGTTTAAATCATTTTTACAACGCAACAAAGCCCAATATGCAATGCTAGGGGCAAATCCACAAGTTGGATTCATTGATACTTTAAACCAAGTGATGTACAACAATAATCCACTTGCTCCAACAGCAGTACCTAAAGTTGAAAATTTTGATAAAATTAGCTTGGATAGAGTGATGGCTATTTATCAATCTCATTTGGGAGATATGAACGGCATGCATTTCAACTTCGTTGGAAGTTTTAAAGAAACTGAAATCTTACCATTGATTGAGCAATACATTGCCAGTTTACCAGTAAGTAAAAAGCCATTCAACTTTGTTGACAATAAAGTGAGAATGATTAAAGGCAAGAAAGATTTGTTGTTTAAAAAAGGTAAAGAAGATAAGAGTTTGATTTTGGCTATATATGGCGGAGAAATGGCATATAAACCTGCTACTGCCTTACAACTTTCTGCATTAAGTGAAGTAATGAATATTAAGATTATTGAAGACATGCGTGAAAAAATTCAAGGAATTTACGGTGGTGGAACGGTTGTTAAATTTGATAAAACACCATTCAGTAATTTTCAATTCGTTTTACAATTGCCTTGCGGACCAAAGAAAGTAGATACATTAATTAAAACATTTGTTGCTGCACTAGATACCATCAGCATGAGAGGAATAGAGCAGCAATACCTTGATAAGGTTAAAAAACAATGGCTAGAAGAATACCAAACCAATATCAAAACCAACGAATATTGGTTAACAAAATTGGTACAATTGGAACAAGGCACTACAATTGCAGACAGGTTTTTACATTTTGAGAAATATGTAAACCAGTTGACCATTACAGACATTAAGCTAGCTGCAAAATTGGTAAATGCTTCTACCAGTAAGTTGACGGCTGTTTGGATACCTAATCTTAATTAAGAATTGGGAATTAGGATTTAGGAATTTAAGATAATTATTTTAAATAAAAGAGGCTGTCTCAACATTATGAGACAGCCTCTTTTATTTAAGTTGACGGCTGTTTGAATACCAAATCTTAATTAAGTATTGGGAATTAGGATTCAGGAATTGGAGATAATTATTTTTAAATAAAAGAGGCTGACTCAACATTATGAGACAGCCTCTTTTGATAAAATCTATGTAAATTTCTTAAAAAATATTCCCGTGATTCCTAATTCCTAATTAATAATTAATATCTGTGGTTCCAAATTCTTACTTCCTAATTAATATAGTTTTTGCTAAATTAAATTGAAAACCACAACTGCAACCAATCCACCAATAATTGGTCCAACTACTGGAATCCAAGCATAACCCCAATTACTAGAGCCTTTTCCTTTTATAGGCAATATGGCGTGCATAATTCTTGGGCCTAAATCGCGAGCAGGGTTGATGGCATAACCAGTTGGTCCGCCTAAGCCTAAACCAATGCCCAATATTACAAAAGCAATAGGCAAAGCACTTACAGATCCGAGTTTATCATTATCTGCTTGAATAAATAAAACGGCAATTATCAATACAAATGTGGCAATCGCCTCTGTAATCAAGTTCCATAAAACATTCGGAATGGCAGGAGTATTGCAAAAAATTCCCAGTTTATCAGCTGGATCTTCTGTACTATCGATATGTAATCGATAAGAAAGCCAAGCCAGGGTTGAACCTAAAAAAGCTCCGAGAAATTGAGCCAAAATATACATAGGTACATCTGCCCAAGGGAATTTACCTGCATAGGCTAACGCAATACTTACAGCGGGATTCAAATGGGCACCACTTATTGGTCCAGAAACAAAAACACCAATAAAAACTGCCATTGCCCAACCTATGGTTACCATTAAAAAACCTGTACCATTTCCTTTACATTTGTTTAAACTAACATTGGCAACCACTCCGTTTCCTAAAACAATAACGATGGCTGTACCGAAAATTTCAGCAATAAAAGGGCTCATATTTATACCAATTAAAATTAAAAATTAAGCATTTATAATATATGTTGAAGCAATCTTTTCAAACCGCTCACATTCTAAGTTAATCCAATCTTGATTTTTACCCAATATGTTTGCCATAATTTCAGCTACCAAAGGTGCGGCTTCAAGTGCTGCTCTTGCATCTTCAATGAGCAATCGAACCCTACGAGACAATACATCTTCTAGCGAAATTGCCATTTCTTCTTTAACAGCCCAAACTATTTGAACTTTGGTATATGGATAATTGGGGTAAATTTTTTCCGACAAAACTGGATTTTCTTCAATTAATGCCATTAAAAATACTTTATCACTTCCATACGCTGTATAAACATCTTGCAATAATACTTCTTTAGCATATCCATGAATCTCTAAATTCTCGGTTACACATTCCCGCTTTTCCAACTTTCCTATAAATATAGCATTTTGAATGGCATCTTTTGCCATTTTTCTGTAAGTTGTCCACTTGCCTCCTGCTATAGTTAATAACCCTCCAGCACTTATTACAATCGTATGTTCTCTCGACAATAAAGAAGTTGCTGAAATATTTGAAGATTTTATCAATGGACGCAAACCAGCAAATGCAGACTTTACATCTTCTAATGCTATTGGTTTTGTAGAATATTTATTGAAATGGGTAAGTAAAAAATTAATTTCTTCTTCTAATGCTATAGGTTCTTCAGAAATATTATACACCTTGGTGTCAGTTGTACCAATAACCAATTGATGATGCCAAGGAACAATAAACAAAACCCTTCCATCGGAAGTTTTTGGCACCATTAAAGCTGCATTTCCTGTAAAAAACTGCTTGTCAATTACCAAATGGATACCTTGAGAAGGTGAAATCATTTTTCGCGAAGATGCATCTTCCAATTTCATTATATTGTCAGCAAAAACACCCGTTGCATTAATTACCACTTTTGCCTTCACAGAAAAAGATTCACCTGAAACCTCATCTTTTAAAACTACACCTGCTATTTTTTTCCCCTCTACAATCAGATTAACCACTTCTAAATGATTAACAACAGATGCACCATTATCTGTTGCCGTTTGTGCCAAGTTTATCGCCAATCGAGCATCATCAAATTGACCATCGCAATAACTAATTCCCCCTTTTAATCCTGTTTCGTTCAATTGCGGAAGTTGCTTTAGGGTGGCAGTTAACGACAACCATTTTACCCCCTCAAGTTTATGCTTACCCGCTAAAAGATTATACACAGTTAATCCAACTCCATAAAAAAACATATCCCACCAACTGTAAGCAGGCACAATAAATGTTTGTATTTTAGTAATATGTGGTGCATTTTTCAATAAAATTGTCCGCTCTTTTAACGCTTCCATTACCAATTTCACATTCCCTTGGGCAAGATATCGTACACCACCATGAACCAACTTGGTTGAACGTCCTGAAGTACCTTTTGCAAAATCAGTTTTTTCTGCCAATGCAACACTATAACCCCTAGATGCAGCATCTACAGCAATACCTAACCCCGTAGCCCCTCCCCCAATTACAAAAATATCCCATAAATGTCCGCTCTTTATCTTTTCTATTTGTATTGCTCTATTCATTATATCTTTGGTTTTATTGTCAAAGTGCTATATCCATTGTTTTGCTTATCTAGTATTAACTGTGTATAAATCCTGTCTTTTAATGAATCAACATGTGAAATTATACCTACCAATTTATTGGATTCTGATTGCAATTGTTCTAAAGTGCCAATAGCATCTTCCAATGTATCTGGATCTAATGTGCCAAATCCTTCATCAATAAACAAACTTTCAATACGTATATCTTTTGAAGCCAAATCTGACAAGCCCAATGCCAATGCCAAACTTACCATAAAGGTTTCACCTCCAGAAAGTGTTTTTACAGATCGCTTTTCATAAGCCATAAAACTATCTTCTACTTCTATATCCGAATCGTTCTGAACTTCGTTCAACTTTAAATGATAACGATTATTGATTTTTTGTAAACGCAAATTGGTGAATGTCAATAAATGCCTCAAACTCAATTTTTGTGCATAATTGTTGAACTTATCTCCTGTTGCATCTCCAATTTGACGACTTAACAACTCAAATGGATATTTTTTTTCCATCATTTGCTTAATAACTGCTTCCTTTTGAATAAGTTCTGCACTTCGTTCTTCGTGTATATATGCCTCATTTCTTTTAGTGGTTAGGATAATTTCTGATTCAGTAATTCTATTATTTAGCACTTCACTTTCAACAACCAATTCATTTGAAGTTTTTGTAGCATCATCTAATTTCATTTCCCTCTCTAATTGATGGATACTTTGCTCTAAAAGTCGGTTTTCTGTTTGCAATTGTGCTGCAAGTGCACTCCGCTTATCTGAAATATTTTTATAGCTAATCTCTTCTATTAATGCATTTTTTGCTGAATGTATGGAATCAAAACCCAACGCTAATAAAGGGTTCAATGTTTTGCTAGCAATTTCTTCTAACTGCATATTGATATTTTGATTGCTGCTTTTTGTATTTTCAATTAATACTGTAGCTTCTTTTAAAGCAGTTGTTGTGGAAGTCATTATATCTCTCAACTGCTTTGTTTCATTTTCAATATCACTTCCAGTATAAAGTTGGTTGACTTGTTCGCTCAATGTACTTAAACTTGATGCGCTTATATCAAACTGCTCCACTTCTTCCAACAATTGATTTAATTGTGGTATTTCTAAAATCCAGCCATTACATAACTCGGTCTTTCCCAATAATGCTGTACATTCTTGCTTTAATTCTTGAACTGATGCAATGGATTTAATTTCCTGAATTTTATACTTCTCTTTGTATAAATTGATGTCTATAATTTTCTGTTGCTTTTCTTGCTCAGATTCACCTAATTCCTTTTTACACCTTTCTATTTCCTTTTGTGTTCCTTCAAGTTCTTTATCTGATTTTACTTTTTCTAATTTAACCTGATCTAGTTTAGTTTTCAATTGTTGATACAATGTTTCTACTGCACTAACATCCTTAATGTATGCTTTTATATAGGGATGGACTTCAGAACCACAAAGCGGACAAGCTTCACCTTCAACAAGTTCGTTTCGGTATTCTTCTAACTTTTTTACACTTAAAAGATGTTCCCTTTCCTTTTCTGCTTCCTTAAATTTACCATTCAATTCGCTTTCTTGAATCTCAAACACTTTTATCTGCTCTTGTAAAACTGCAATTTTCCCTGATGCTGTTGTTTCATCAACCGTTATTTTTTGCATATTTTGATTTATCCGCACAAAATCTTTCACATATTCTTCGAGGCGGGTAAAATCATTCTGCTGTTGTCGCAAATAAATTAATCTCTCTCCAATTTTTTCTGGTTGAAGATTATTATTGAAACAAAATGCTTTGGCTTGATTTTGGTTGCTTGATAAGCGTATATTTAATTGTTGCAACAATTGGGTATTGTTCCCTGCTTGATTTAACAATTTTCTCTCTTCGGCAAACAAAATATTGTTCAAGAGATTTTTTGTCTTGGTTAGATTTAAGTTTAAAATTTGTTGGATTTGCTTTTTTTGCTGCATTTTCCCCAACACATTGGCTTTAAAGCTTTCCAATTTATCCAAATAATCTTCTGCGGATACAGGAACTTTCAACAAAGTTTCAATCTTAAAAATGGTTTCACCAATTTGAAGTTGCTTGATTTCAATCTTATTTTGAAGTTCCATTATTGCAGCAGCCTGTGCTTCGCTTTCCGTAGTTAGCCTAATAAATTCATTGATATTTTCTTTGTGCGGCAATAAATTCTCGTAATTCTTGAGTGTTTGTGCATATTGAACATTAAACTGATCAATAGATTTTTTTAAATTGTCAATATTGCTATTTCTATTGTCAACATCCTTTTGAAAACCTTCAATTTGCTTTTTTGTGGCTATTTTTTTTGTTAGTATGATATTCGTTTCTCGAAGTAATATAAGGTCTTCATCCAATTTTTTGATTGTTTCTTTCAAACCATTATATACCTCTTCAGACAATAGATTGCTTTTTATATTTGCTGCAATAGTTTCTTGTTGTTCAACTTCTGCTTTTAATTTTTTATGGTATTCGAATGCACGTTTTCCCAAACGCCTGTAATCCTTTTGACCAGTAATCTCTTCAAGCAATTTCGCTTTATCTTTGGTATCTGATTGAAGAAATTTTGCAAATTCACCCTGACTTAGCAATATTGCTTTGATAAACTGATCATAATTTAATCCGATAAGTGCGGCATTTTTTGCAGGCACTTCGCCTCGTTTATCGGTTAGTGGTACCCCATTTTGGTCATATACCTGCATCGCATAATCCTGAAAATTTTCTCCGTTTCTTGTTTTTGCAATGCTCCATTTTGATGTAAAAACCCCTGATTTACAACTATAGTTTACCTCGGCGTAGCATTCTTTTTCCTGACGTGTCATTATCCAACCGCCGGTTGAAACACTGTCTTTTGATATATTTCCCAACCTTGGCACTTTGTTGAACAATGATAAGGTTATACAATCAAGAAGTGTTGATTTCCCAGAACCGGTTGGACCAACAATTGCAAATATTCTTGAATCTTTTAATGGTGCTTTGGTAAAATCTACTTCCCAATCTCCTTTTAAAGAATTGATATTACGAAGTTTTATGGATAATATTTTCACTTATTGGAAGTGTTTAAAATTAATTTGAAATTGGCAATTTAGAATTAGGAATCAAAAGTTTAACTGTGAATTTTTAAATTTTATCACTAATCTTCTTCATTATCCATCTCATTAATGTGGATGAATGCTTGTAAAATCATTTGCTTTTCGGCATCGGCAAATTTTCCTGATTCCATCATATCCATCAATACCATTTCAGGACTTAAATCATCCAATGTTGTTGATGCATTGGTCAATTGATTGATGGATTTTACCTCATTTTTATTGGTAATTCTATGGTGCAACAATTCAATTTGATCACTTTTGAAATCTGCCACAAAGCGGGAAACTGCCGAAAAAAGTGCTGGACTAGTTGTTTCTTCTATGATTTCGATTTCAGCATAAGCCGGTAACAGCGTTTCGCTTTTATAATTTTCAAGCTCATGTTTAACTGCCTCCAAATTCCCAACAAATTTATTCAGCTTTCTAAATGCTGGTACTTCAAGGTTGGTCTGGTGAATTTCTGTGCCGTTTATTTCCAATTCGATAACCAGCTTTTGATCCTTTTTTTCACTAAAACTAAGCGCAATTGGTGATCCAGAATAACGAATATGTTTTTGTCCTGCAACAAATTGTGGACGATGGATATGTCCTAAAGCGATATAATCAAACACATCAGTAAAATCTTCTACATTTATGGCAGATTGATTTCCAACTTGAATATCACGTTCAGAATCTGATAGTTCTGCTCCGGCTGCATATAAATGTCCCATCGCCAATATTGGCACGTTGTAATTATCCTTCACCAAATCTCCAATACTAGAATATATATTTTTTATACCAGCTCTAACTTGTTCAATTTTACTTTCAAAAATCTCATCAATAGTAAAATCATAAATATCTTTTTCCCTTATAAATGGTATAGCACAGACCACCGCTATTAATTGATTGTTGTGATGCAATTCAATTACCATTTGGCTAATATCCTCCGTTATATTGCCAATGGTATGCACATTAAGCATCTCCAAAATGTCTTTGGGTGCATTTAAAACACCCGGACTATCGTGGTTTCCGCCTGTGATAATAACTTTACAATTGTATTTAATTAAATCCCTTAAAAAGGAGAAATACATAACCCGAGCTTCATTTGCTGGATTTCCCTGGTCAAAAATATCACCTGAAATCAACAAAACATCTATATCTCTTTCTCTAATTAAATTGATTAACCAATCAAAAAAAAGACGATGCTCTTGCGTCAAATCTTTTTTATACAATCTTAATCCAAGGTGCCAATCAGCGGTATGTAAAATCCTCATTCAGTTGGTTTAGGTATAATCATATTTAGAAAGTAGAATTGTTGCATTAACTGAATGGAATTTAATCATTTTTGCTCCAAGCAATTGCCGCTTTTACTGCTCGTTGCCAACCTTTCATCAATTCTGTTCTGGTTGTATCTTCCATTTGGGAGGTAAATAATTTTTCTTGTTGCCAGTAGTTGCTGATTTCGTCTGCAGATTTCCAAAATCCTACAGCCAAACCAGCGAGATAAGCAGCACCCAACGCTGTGGTTTCAATAATTTTAGGCCTTACCACTTTTACATTTAGGATATCACTTTGAAATTGCATCAACAAATCATTTACAGTTGCACCGCCATCAACACGAAGTTCAAGAATTGGAATTTGTGCATCGGCTTCCATAGCTTTAAGCACATCACTAGTTTGGTATGCGATGCTGTCTAATGCAGCCCGAGCAATATGGGCGGTATTGATTCCACGGGTCAATCCAACAATGGTGCCGCGAGCATGCTGATCCCAATAAGGAGCACCTAAACCTGCAAATGCTGGAACAATATAAACACCATCACTGTCTTGTACTTTCTGTGCTAACTTTTCTACGTCTACAGACTTTTCAATGATATTTAAACCGTCTCTAAGCCATTGAATAACTGCACCACCAATAAAAACAGATCCTTCAAGTGCATATTCGGTTTTGCCATTGATTTCCCAAGCGATGGTGGTTAAAAGATTATTGTTTGAGACTACAGGTTTTTCTCCGGTATTCATCAACATAAAACAACCGGTGCCGTAAGTATTTTTAACCATTCCAGGATGAATACATTGTTGACCAAAAAGAGCAGCTTGCTGGTCGCCAGCAATTCCGGCAACCGGAATAGATGTATTTGCAATAATTTTGGAAGTATTTCCGTACAACTCGCTACTTGAGACAACTTGTGGCAAAATACTTGCTGGTATGTCAAAAATTTCCAACAATTCTTCATCCCATTTTCGACTATGAATATTTAAGAGCATGGTTCTAGAAGCATTAGAAACGTCAGTTGCATGAATTTCTCCATCGGTGAGGTTCCACAATAGCCAAGTATCAACTGTTCCAAAAGCCAATTCACCTTTTTGGGCCTTTTCTCTTGCTCCTACTACATTATCTAAAATCCATTTTATTTTAGTTGCGGAGAAATAAGCATCTAAAACCAGACCAGTTTTATCTTTTATGATTGCATCTTTTTTTTGGGCTTTAAGAGAATCGCAAAAATCAGCGGTTCTTCTATCTTGCCAAACGATGGCGTTATAAATAGGATTTCCATTGGATTTATCCCAAACGATAGTGGTTTCACGTTGGTTGGTAATACCGATTGCGGCAATAGATTCGCCAGGTTGAAGGGTAGTTGCAACAACATCTTTGGCAACTTTTAATTGAGAAATCCAAATTTCTACAGGATCGTGTTCAACCCAACCGGGTTGTGGGAAAATTTGTGTAAACTCTTGTTGTACTGTATTGATGATATCACCTGCGTGATTGAATAAAATGGCTCGGGAACTTGTTGTACCCTGATCGAGTGAGAGTATGTATTGGGTCATAACTCTAATTTACGAATATTTCCTATTGAAAGAAAAATGAATTAATAATTTATAAATTTACTCAATACCTAGTTGAGTTTAACCATGATTTAAATTAAAAAATTTGAAATTAGTTCTTCTAATCGCACCCAGCTTCAACTGGGCGATACATAAATATTGTAGACTAGCTTTATCAAAAAATGGATAAATACTTAAAATGTGTATTCATGGTTTAATTTATAGATTAATTTAGTAATCAAAAAAAGCCCACGATAGAAATCTCAGGCTTAAGTTACCTCTGAAACCACAAAAAAAGAGTTGATATTTACTAGTTGCTAGTTATTAGTTGTTAGTTGTTAGTAAGTTGCTTTGAATATAAATTAAAAAAAATTAAAACTTTTTCAATTTTGTTTAATGTTATACCAAGTATAATTGTATTAATCTTAATTTTTTACAAAATAAATAAAATTATAATTGAATGGTGTAAATTACACATTAAATATTTGTATTGATTTTTATTTATGAGACAACTTTAATGTGTTTTTTGAATTTCGGTACTACTTTAAACAAAATTTATTGAATTTTGGGATACTGATACACTCAAATTTTATAAACTTTCTTTTATCAGAACACTAAAAAAATACTATTCTAGCAAAAATGGATAAGGTTTATGAAGTTTTATTAATAATGACTGCAGCAATTGGATTCTATGCATCATTTGTGTTGTTGTTTATTTCTAAACAAAATAGTTTACTCAATAGGTTACTTGCTATATTTTGGGTTACCATATCATTGTTTGCTTTTCTAACTTTTTGTATAATTCGCAAATGGACTCCAAATTATATGGTGTTGGTAAGAACTTTTATGCCCCTTTATTATTTCTTACCAGCAACTTGCTATCTTTATTATAGAACTTACATTCAAGACGATACACAATTAAAGAAAAAGGATCTTATAAATCTAATTCCCTTAGCATTAAATCTAATCTACTCTACTCCAATAATTTTATCCCTAATAATTGGAAAAATTCAATGGAAAATGATTGTTGGTCATGTTGATAATCAATTCTATTTCTTCAATTACGGACCAATTCCAGACAGGTTCCATGTTTTTATGAGGTTGGTTGTGATGCTTATTTATATTTCTTTAGTTTTGAAGTTACACTTTAGCAAAAATTATCAAGAATTTGCTGCTAAAAATCAAACAATTTATCCTATTTCAATTCGATGGATAAATTTTTATGTATACACAATTACCATATTTGCAACTACTTCAGCATTAAGGCAAATCACACTATTTTTTTTCTCTGAAGAGAAAAATTTGGTGTTCGATTATTTGATTCCAATATCAACAATATTATGTCTAGATGTCATGATATTATTTGCAATCATTAATCCAGTTATACTTTTTGGTTTACCTCATTTTCAATTTATATTAGAATCTCAGTATAAAATTAAAAAAGATACAAGTATTGGTTTTGACAATGACAATTTAGTGCAATCCACTAATGAAATAGTTGCTAATTCAACAATTAGTGAAATAAATTTCAAATCACCAATAAACACAGAAACTGAATTTGAAAACTTTGTTGCAATTGATGAAGCAATAGACAGAAAACTGAATTACGATTATATAACTGAGAACGACAAAATAAATATATTATTAGAAAGAATAACTGACTATATAGAAAAGGTTCAACCATATAGAGAAGTTGAATTTAATATTTTAATGCTAAGCAAAGCCCTTCAAGTTCCTCAACATCATGTTATTTATATATTTAAAATTGTTTTAAAAAAATCATTTGTTGATTTTAGGAACGACCTACGGATAAATTATGTACTTGATTCTATTAAAGCTGGAAAACTCAAGCACCTAACAATAGAAGCCATAGGTAATGAAGCAGGCTTCGCATCAAGAACAACTTTTTATGCAGTATTTAAAAAACACGTTGGCATAACTCCCGGACAATACCTAAATGAATTAGGAATTGAGAATTAGGAATTAGGAGTAGTAAGGGGTTAGTGGTTAGTAGTAAGTGATAAGTGAAAAGTGAAAAGTGAAAAGTAATAAGGGGTAAGGAGTGAACAATATACAAAATTGATTTTAAAATAGATTTATTAACTTTCTCTCTCCCAAAAAAATTATCTTACAACTTACAACTTACAACTTACAACTTTTCACTTTTCACTTTTCACTTTTCACTTACTACTTACTACTCATAAATTACTTTGCTTTGTCACCTTCGGCTTAATAATTGTTCTTTTTACCTTCTCTTCAAATTGTTGTGTTATTGCGGAAGATTTAGTATCGGCATCGTTAACATTTGCCTTTAAGGTTTTTACCCTCTCCAATTGTAAATTTCCAGGTGCAGCTTCTGTATTGCAAATCGAAGAATACATCTCAGAAATATTTTCTCTTAACTTTTCATCGGTTACAAATATTGAACTGCTCTTTGTTGGAATTAACGTTGCTCGCAAAGTTTCCAATTGCTCAATATACACTTCTATTGTTTTCCTCAATTTTTTATCAGTAGTTTGAACTAGTTTATCTTCTGATGCTTTTTTCTTAACCATGATTTCAGCAACATTATTGGCTAGTTGCTCGTGCATCGCATACAATTCCATTGCTGTATTGTATTGCAATATTCTATCTGATAATGTAAAAGATTCATCATTTTGATGCACTAAGTTCAAACCTTGTGTGTAAGTTTTATCTCCAACTTTTAATTGTACTGAATAATTTCCAGGCAATACTTGCGGTGCTGAAAACGCTCCATTATCTGGCTTTGATGCCCCTGCTGCAGTTTTTGGACCTTTCATCCGTTGGTTCCAATATACTTTATTTATGCCTTTTCGCTTTGTTCCGGGTAAAGATTGAACCAACTTTCCTGTGCTGTCGTAAATTTCAATGGTTACACTTCCTGATGAAATTCTGTCTTTCAAATAATATTGTATTGCAGGTATTGATGGCTTGTTGTCTCCTAACCAACCCCCTGTGGAAGAAAAACCTGAAGCACCAAACTGTCCCATAGTTAATGGTGTCGTAGGTAGCTCAAACAAATGCACATCTTTATTTAATATTTCAGCAGTCAAAGCCCTCATCGGCGAAATATCGTCAACAATCATTATTCCTCTGCCATGGGTTGCAATTATCAAATCATTGGTTTCTGGATGTATTTGTATATCTCTAACCAAAGCATACCAAGGAATATTATTTTTCATTCTAAACCATTTAACGCCTCCATCCAAGCTACAAAACAATCCCATTTCTGTTCCAGCAAACAACAAATCCTTATTTTTAAGGTCTTGCTTTATTTTATGTGCAAATCCTGTGAACTCTTCGCTTTTAAAAACCTCCCAGGTTTTACCTAAATCGTTCGACCTTCCTATATAAGTTCGATGATCGCCGTAATAATGGTTGTCGAAGGTTGCAAATACTACGTTTTTATCAAACCTCGACGGTTCTATACTACTAACCCAAGTCTGTGCCGGAATCCCGGCTAGATTATAATTTTTAGCTACATTGTTCCAGCTTTTTCCGCCATCCACCGTATACTGCAAATTACCATCATCCGTACCCACCCATATCAAATTTTCATCTAATGGCGATTCTGCAATTGTAAAAATAGTGCAATGGTTTTCTGCTGAAGTATTATCAGCACTTAATCCACCACTATTTTCCTGTTCCAACTTGCGTTTGTTGTTGGTGGTTAGATCTGGTGAAATTTTAGTCCACCCTCTACCTTGGTTGGTAGATTTAAAAAGATATTGAGCAGCGGTGTATAAGTTTTTAGGATTTGCGGTTCCTATTGCAATTGGGGTATTCCAATTCCAGCGGAGTTTCTCGTTTGCAAGAGCAGTTTGTGGACGAATTGAAGCGGCTTTCAAATTGCGGGTATCTATCCTATTAATTGCACCGCCTTGTGATTCTGCATAAATGACATTAGGATCTATTCCGTCTGGCACAACCCAAAATCCATCTCCACCAAGCACAGAATGCCAATCGCCAGTCTTTACTCCTCCCGGTGCTGATGAAGGTGCCATCCAACTTCCATTGTCTTGCAAACCTCCATATAAATTGTAAGGCGTTTTATTGTCTACAGCAACATGATAAAACTGTCCAACAGGCAAACCTAGGTTGAACGTCCAAGTAACACCTTTATCTAAACTTTGATAAACGCCGCCATCGGTTCCTAAAATTAGGTGACTGTTGTTTTGCGGATTGATCCAAAGGGCATGATGATCGCTATGAAGCCAACCCCCATCGCCACTGGATTCTGCAAAAGAATAGCCGCCATCTACAGAATAAGAAAACGTAAATGCCGGACGATAAATGCGGTTTGAATCAACAGGGTCAATAACCAAAGAACTAAAATAAAAAGGTCTGGAAACCACATTCATGCTTGCACTTTGTTGTTTCCAATTTTCGCCACCATCTGATGTTATATATAATCCTGTTTTAGAAGATTCGACAATTGCCAACAATTTATTTGGTGCTGAAGGTGCAATTGCAAGTGCAACCCTTCCAAAAGGCTTGGCAGGAAGTCCGTTTTCTAATGGTTTCCAAGTTTTACCACCATCTAAACTTTTAAAGATTCCACTACCCTCTCCACCAGAATTGAACAAATAAGGCAATCTTCTGAATTCCCAAAAGGTTGCATATATAATATTAGGGTGCGTTGGATCTATACAAACATCTGCACAACCTGTTTTTTCATTTACATAGAAAATATTTTCAAATGTTTTTCCGCCATCAGTTGATTTGTACAAACCGCGGTGTCGACTGTCTGAAAACAATGGTCCTGGAGCCGCAATAAAAATTGTTGAAGGATTAATTGGGTCGATGGCAATTTTAGAAATATGTTCAGTGCTGTCTAAACCACCAGTTTTGATCCAATTTTCGCCGGCATCTGTAGACATATAGAACCCATCGCCAATTGAAACGGAGTTGCGCATATTGCTTTCGCCGGTTCCGGCATATATAATTTTGGGGTTTGTAGGATGGATAGCGAGGGCACCAATAGACTGGCAATATTTATCAAAAATCGGTTTAAAAGAAGCACCTGCATTTGTGGTTTTCCATATTCCACCACCGGCAGTACCAACATAAATAACCTTTCCATTTTCTGAAGCCACACCCTCAATGGCGGAAATTCTTCCACTCATAGTTCCGGGACCCAATTGACGAGCTTCTAACATACCAAATGTGGCAGAATTTACTGCAATTTGAGCAAAACCAGAGGTTGTAATCAATAAGAAGATAGGAATGATAAACTTTTTCATTGATAATAAAATTAGGAAAATTTCACTGTATATATACTAAAGTTCCTTATCAATATTTAATTATTAATATTTGTCGGATAACGATTTTGTTTTGAGACAGATGAGACAAAAGCAATAATAAAAAAAGAGATTGAGTAAGTATATTAAAATTCAACAATCTGTGTAATATTATAATAATCATTTAAAGTTTTATTATTGGAAATTTAAGAATAACTAAAGATTGATTGAAAAATGATAATTGAAAATTGAAAATTGTAAATTATCTTGCCGCTTACACAATTGATTTACTTAATATAACATTTATCGTATGAGTTTATTCAGAAAAAAAGACCTTTCCGCTATGCTGGCTTCTGCTGGTGATGGTGAATCTGGTTTAAAAAGAACTTTAGGTGCAGGAAATCTAATAGCATTGGGCATTGGGGCTATTATTGGGGCAGGATTATTTGTTCGTACTGCAGCTGCTGCTGGCCAAGCGGCAGGACCAGCGGTTACAATATCGTTTATAGTAGCAGCTATAGGTTGTGCATTTGCCGGTTTATGTTATGCAGAATTTGCAGCAATGATTCCGATTGCAGGAAGTGCTTACGCTTATTCATATGTAACAATGGGCGAATTGGTAGCTTGGATTATCGGATGGGCTTTAATTATGGAATATGCATTAGGAGCAGCAACTGTTTCAATTGCTTGGAGTGAATATCTAAATAAATTGTTGGGTGGTGCAATTCCTTATGAGTGGTCTCATTCTCCTCTAGAATCTATTACTGCAAATGGCGTTACCCATAGTGGTATTATGAATTTACCATCGCTCTTTATATTGCTAATGCTAACCTTGTTATTGATTAAGGGTACTCAAGAATCGGCAATGGTGAATGCTATAATTGTATTTGTGAAAGTTGCAATTGTGTTGATTTTTATTTTTGTAGGATGGAAATTCATTAATCCAGCCAACCATATACCTTATTTAATTCCAGAAGGTACACCTGGCCATGAGGGCTTTTTTAAACATGGATGGGGCGGTGTTCTTGGTGGATCTGCAATTGTGTTTTTTGCATTTATCGGTTTTGATGCCGTTTCTACCGCAGCTCAAGAAGCTAAAAATCCTTCTCGTGATATGCCAATAGGTATTTTAGGATCTTTGGTGGTTTGTACCATTTTATACATCTTATTCGGTCACGTTTTAACTGGTGTGGCACCATATTCTGATTTTACTGATGCCACAAAAGGTAGAGAAGCTTCTGTTGCTTATGCTATCGAACATTATATGACAGGTTACAGTTGGTTGGCGTCATTGGTTACCGTTGCCATTCTTGCAGGATTTTCTTCTGTAATTTTGGTAATGTTGATGGGCCAAAGTCGTATATTTTATACTATGAGTAATGATGGATTGATTCCAAAAGCATTTGGAGATTTACACCCTAAGTTTAAAACACCATACAAATCAAATTGGATTTTATTTGTATTTGTGGGTGCTTTTGCTGCATTTATACCTGGAAGCATGGCAGGTGATTTAACTTCATTTGGTACATTATTTGCATTTGTTTTGGTGAGTATTGGTGTTTGGATATTGAGGATTAAAAGTCCTGATATGAAAAGACCATTCAAAACGCCTTTGGTTCCATTGGTTCCGATACTTGGAGCAGTAGTTTGTTTAGGAATGATTGTTGCAATTGATCTTGATACACTAAAATTTGCATTGATTTGGATGATCATTGGTTTGGTTGTTTATTTTGCTTACAGCCGCAAACGCAGTAAGTTGGGCACTCCAGGTGAAATTCTTTCAAAAGCAAGTGATTTTAATTAATTAGTATATATTTTTTGTCAATGGTTGGTATTAAATTGTGAACAGTAAATTTTACTTGTTTATAAATTAGTATCAACCATTGACTTTTTTTACCTTTATCCTTTCAATCAAGATGAGTTATGGGACGTATATTTGAAGTTAGAAAATCTACCATGTTTGCCCGTTGGGACAAAATGGCGAAACAGTTCTCGAGAATTGGTAAAGAGATTGCGATTGCGGTAAAAGCAGGGGGAATAGATCCTTCAACCAATCCAATGTTGCGTAGATGTATCCAAAACGCTAAGGCGGTAAATATGCCTAAAGATCGTGTTGATGCAGCGATTAAACGTTCATTGGGTAAAGATGTAGAAAATTTTGAAGAAATACTTTATGAAGGATATGGACCACACGGGGTTGCAATCTTGGTAGAAACAGCAACTGATAATCATGTTCGTACCGTAGCCAATGTGAAATCACATTTCAATAAAGGCAATGGAACCTTAGGAAATAGTGGTAGTGTGAGTTTCCAATTCAGGAAAATGGGTGTTTTTAAATTGAAGCCAGAAGGTCTAGATCCAGATGAAATGGAACTAGAATTTATTGATTTCGGTTTGGAAGAAATGGGGGAAAGTACCGGCGAAAACGGAGAAGATGTATTGGTGATGCGTGTTGCCTTTGCAGATTTCGGCAAAATGCAAAAAGCTTTAGAAGATAAAAACATGACTCCATTAAGTGCTGAAGTAGAATGGATTCCAAACATTACTGTAAGTTTGGATGAAGAAAAAGCTACTGAATTGCTCAAATTGGTTGATCGCCTAGAACAAGATGAAGATGTTCAGAAGGTGTTTCATAATTTGGTTTAGGAGAAAGGAATTATGAATTATAAATTATGAATTATGAATTGTAGGTGATAAGATTTTTTAAATATTGCAATTAGTAAATATTAACTTGCATTTCAATCAAAATAAATTCATAATTCATAATTCATAATTGACATTCCTTCACTTTCCCAAACCACTTATACCTATTTTTTGCTACAAAATCATAAACTGCATCTCTAAGAAAGCGAGGAATAATAACTCCAATAGAAAGGCAAGGCCATATTCCACCGAGGTGTTTAACTACCTTCAAAGCTGCAGTAGATTTAAAATAATGCTTATCCCCTTCTCGAAAAATAAAACTTTTGTGCTCCACACTAGGAAATGCAGATTGCAAAGTTTGGTATTCAAACTTCTTCTTTTTGTCGTTGCGTTTTAAAAATTGTACTGTTCTGCTGCACAATCCGCAATCTCCGTCGTAGTATACAATTAAGTTTTTCATAATTTTTTTTTGGTTGATTGGAGGTGTTTAATTCGGGTTATGTTAGTTAAAGTCAATTTAATAAATAAAATAATACCCACATCTGAAGCTGGGGGCAATTCAAAACAACATTCTTTTTCAATTTCCAAATTAAAAAATCATTTAACCAATAATTTATAATTCATAATTTAAATTTATAATTAATTTCCCTATTCTTTCATCATCGCCATAACCACAGCTAATACATCCTCTGTGTTCGGTTTTGCAAAATAATCGCCATCACTGCCATAACCCGGACGATTCGGTTTCGCGGTTAGGGTACGTGGACTAACATCCAACCAACGATATCCTCCCTGCTTTTCCATAACCATGGTAAACATATAAGCAGCAGCACCTCCAGGAACGTCTTCATCTACAAATAATATTCTATTTGTTTTCTGTAATGATTCTAAAATCTTATGGTTAATATCAAAAGGCAATAAAGTTTGTACATCAATGATTTCACAACTAATATCCAATGACTGCAACCACTCCGCCGCTTCTGCAACTATCCTCAAAGTTGAACCGTAAGAAACAACCGTAATATCTGAACCCTCTCTTAAAACTTCTGGAATACCAAATGGCACCCTAAAATCTGTTAAGTTTGAAGGCAATTTTTCTTTTAAACGATATCCGTTTAAAGATTCTATAACCAATCCCGGCTCATTGCTTTCTAATAAAGTATTGTACATCCCCGCAGCCTGAACCATATTTCTCGGCACACAAACATACATGCCACGTAAAGAATTGATTATCATTCCCATTGGAGAGCCTGAATGCCAAATTCCTTCTAAACGATGCCCCCTTGTTCTTACAATTATTGGAGCAATTTGACTCCCCGCCGATCGAAATTGTAAAGTTGAAACATCATCACTTAATGGCTGTAAACCATACAATAAGTAATCTAAATACTGAATTTCAGCGATGGGTCGTAAACCACGCATCGCCATCCCAATGCCTTGTCCAATTATTGTAAGTTCTCTAATTCCTGTATCAAAAATCCTACTCTTGCCGTATTTTTCCTGAAGACCTGCAAACCCTTGGTTTACATCTCCAATCTGACCAACATCTTCCCCAAAAGCAAAAAGTGTTGGCTGCTCGGCAAATTTTAAATCAAAATATTTATTTAGAATTTCATAGCCATTAATTGTTATTGCTTCAGCATCGTATTGTGCGGAAACAGCCGCTACATTCATTGCATTTTTAGGACCTTCTAAATGAAGATGTGAGCTATACAACTGTTGACCATCTTTCTGTAATTGTGAATAAAATCCAACCAACTCGCTGTTTAAATATGAAGGTGTAATGGATGCTGCCCTTCCCAAAACCCTCATAATATCTCTAAATTCTGGTTCGCGATTTGTAGATAAATCCTTGTATAATTGATTCAATACATCTGCTTGTGCAGAACAACTATTAATCAAATTATTGAGTTGTTCAAGTGCCTGTTGTACCAATAACTTAACTGGATTGAAATAATTATCCCAAGCGGTTTGTCGGCATTGCTTAACCTTTAATTTGGATTCTATCTCTATTTGTGAAATTTCGCTTTCTGATGCCAACGCATTTTCAAGCAACCACTTCCTCATTATTTTCAAACAATCCCATTTGCGTTCCCATTCAAGGCGTTCAGGGGTTTTGTAGCGTTCATGGCTTCCTGAAGTAGAATGTCCTTGGGGTTGTGTAACCTCTTCAACGTGAAACAAAACTGGAATATGTTGTGTACGTGCTTTTTCAATTCCCTCTTCAAAAGCTTCACACATTCCGGCATAATCCCAAGCTTTCACTTTATAAATAAGAATCCCGTTACTATTTTCAGTTTTCTTAAATCCCATTAATGCTTCTGAGATAGATCCCTTTGTAGTTTGCAGTTTTGTAGGCACCGAAATTCCATAACCATCATCCCATACAAAAACAGCAAGTGGAACTTGCATTACGGTTGCAGCATTTAGTGTTTCCCAGAAATGTCCTTCACTTGTAGCAGCATCTCCAATAGTGCAAAAACAAACTTCGTTACCATTATTAGAAAGATGTGAAAAAGATTGTAAACTTTCAGTATTTCGAAATGCAGAAGAAGCCAATGCCAAACCTAATGCACGCGGCATTTGTCCGGCAGTTGGAGCCATTCCAGCTGCAATATTTTTATGATTTGCTAAATCAAGAAATTCACCATCATTATTAATTGTTCTTGAAGCAAAATGTGAATTCATTTGCCTGCCGGCACTATGCGGATCATTTTGGGTATTGGGATCGGAATACAATTGTGCAAAAAACTCGGTAATGGTAGCTGTTCCTGAAGCAAATGCAAAGGTTTGATCTCGATAATAACCGCTATAAAAATCACCTTTACGAAAATATTTTGCCATAGCAACCTGAGGAACCTCTTTACCATCGCCAAAAATGCCGAATTTAGCTTTCCCAGTTAATACTTCCTTTCTGCCTAATAGACTTGCTTCTCTACTCTCGCAAACAAAGCGGTAATCACTCAAAACTTCTTTACGAAATTCATCGAAACTTAGTTTTTCTGACATCAATTCATTAGGTAAAACTTGGTTCATATTAGCAAACGTAAGAAATTTAAATCGTATCAAATAACTGCAAAAATAAACAAATAAAAATCGATCTTAAACTATTCAATAATAAGATTTTTCAAACCAATTTTAGCATTATTTGAGTACATTAAATGTGATTATTTGTATAATTTTATTAAGATATTATTCAAAAGGTGTTTTCTTTCTATAAGATATTGTAATTTTAATCTACTGAATTATGAAGAAACCAACATTTTCAATAATCTTATTCTTTGTATCATTTGCTGCTTTTTCTCAAAAATCAGCAAATGAGGTTTTACAATTAAAAGAATCACAGTACAATTTCGGGAAAATTCTACAAGGCAAACCTGTTACTCACAATTTTACAATTGTCAATGCAGGAGATTCGGCATTGTTGTTGGAAAATGTACAAGCTTCTTGTGGTTGCACAACACCAGAATGGGACAAATCGCCTATTTTACCCGGCAAAGAATCAATCATAAAAGTTGGTTATAATGCCTCAAGTGAAGGTGCTTTTGAAAAATCTATCACCATTTATCACAATAAAGGTTTTACAAAAACGATATTGATTAAAGGTGAAGTATTTAAAACACCCGAGAAAACCGCTCCACTAAACAGTTCACTCGTATTTCTAAATAAAACAAACTAAGTACAACATGAAAAAACTCTTATTTGTATTGATGATTAGTTGCTTTTCTGGTTCTTTATTTGCTCAAACTGTAGTAACCAGTCCTGTAAAAAAGGTAGATGAATTCTTAAAATTCAAAGAATTAAAATTCAATTTTGGAAAAATCAAGCAAGGCACACCAGTAACTCATGAATTTCCTTTTACTAATGTAAGCAAAGAGCTTATCACTATTGAAACAGCTACTGCTTCTTGTGGTTGCACTACTCCTCAGTGGCCTCAAGCTCCTATCAGCAAAGGAAAAACAGACAAAATTACTGCTGGTTTTAACGCAGCTGCTGCTGGTCCATTTAGTAAAGAAATCTATGTTAAAGTTAAAGGATTTGATAGCCCATTGTCTTTGAACATTACAGGTGAAGTTATTTCTGCTGAAGCTTTCTCTAAACTAGAGGCTGAAAAGAAGAACTAATTTATTTGTCTTAAAATAGTAAAGTGTGAAAACAAATGCGTTTTCACACTTTTTTTTGTCTAATTTTTATGCCAAAAAAGATATAATGTAAAATAATTTCAGTTACTCCTTTTACCTTTGCACCATGTTAAACATTTCAGAAAGAGGTAAATTGATGCCGGCGTCTCCAGTTCGTAAATTGGTTCCTTATGCAGAAGCTGCTAAAAAAAGAGGAATAACAGTTTATCAATTGAATATTGGTCAGCCCGATATTGAAACACCTCCCCAATTGATGGAGGCCGTTCGCAATGCCGACATCAAAGTATTAGCCTATAGCCATAGTGCAGGCAATGAAAGTTATCGTTTGAAACTAGTAGAATATTATAAAAAAGTTGGTATCGATGTAACCCAGGAAGAAATAATGATTACAACTGGGGGTAGTGAAGCCATTATATTTGGGTTGATGAGTTGTTTAAATCCAGGTGATGAAATCATTATTCCCGAACCATTTTATGCAAACTATAATGGTTTTGCGGTGATGGCTGGAGTTAATGTTGTACCTCTAACTTGCAGCATTGATGATGGTTTTGCATTGCCACCCATTGCAGAATTTGAAAAATTAATTACCCCAAAAACAAAGGGAATTGTAATTTGTAACCCAAACAACCCTACAGGTTATTTATACAGTAGAGCTGAAATGGAAGCTTTAAAAGAAATTTGTTTAAAACACAGTTTGTATTTGTTTTCCGATGAGGCGTACAGGGAATTTTGTTACGGTGGCGAATTTATTAGTGCCTTACATTGGGAAGGAATGGATCAACATGTGGTTTTGATGGATACTATTTCTAAGAGGTATTCTGCATGTGGAGCGAGGATTGGTGCCTTGGTTACCAAAAACAAAGCCGTTTACCAAGCTGCATTAAAATTTGCACAAGCAAGATTATCACCTCCTGGGTTGGCACAAATAATGGGAGAAGCGGCAATCGACCTTCCTGATAATTATTTTGACGGTCCTAAAGCAGAATATATGGCAAGAAGGGATTTGATGATTGCACGCCTAAATAAAATGGAAGGTGTAACTTGTCCAAATCCTGGTGGTGCGTTTTATGCAATTGCAAGATTACCGATTGATGATGCAGATAAGTTTTGCCAGTGGCTTTTGGAATCATTTTCTCACAACAACCAAACTGTAATGTTGTCTCCAGCAACCGGATTTTATGGCACTCCTGGTTTAGGAAAAAATGAAGTTCGTTTGGCTTATGTATTGAATCTTATAGCATTGGATGCTGCGATGGATTGTTTGGAACTTGCGTTGAAAGCTTATAAAGAAGTGATGTAGGCAAAATAATCCCAAATTACACATATGCTTAATTTGGGATTAATAATTTTAAACTATTTTAACGCTTTATTCGACTCCTTCGGAGTCGTGTTGCTTTTCAAATACTTTGCTATATATGACCACTTCGTGGTCATATAATCTTCATCGATAAGGTTATTTTTGAAATCACTTAACCCAATAATTTACTTTTTTCTTCTAAAGAGTAATTCCATCTAACTAATTTATAACAATTTAATTATCAATTATTTTCAATCGATTTTTTTAGGCTTTTCGTTTTGCTGATGAATGCTCAAGTTAGCAAAACAAATGCTGCAGACAACGCCATAAATTGAAATGTGGGTTAAAAGATTATTTATTTTAACAATATTGATGTTCCCTTTTTGAAAACTCTTTTCCCAGTGTAATCTTTTCCTTGAACATACCAAACAAAAGTTCCGTTACTTTGATCTTGTCCTCCGATTTTTCCATCCCAACCTTTACCAACTTCTGTAGTAGAAAAAATCAATTGGCCAAATCGATTGTATACCTTGAAAAAATCAAATTGTTCAATTCCTACAGGCAGTGGAATTAAAAAGTCGTTTAATTTATCGTTATTGGGTGTAAACGCAGTGGGTACAAAAATATCCGGATTGGTCTGAAAAACATGAATATTGATGGTGTCAATAGCAGCACAACCTTCCGGCGTACTTACCCTTAAATAGTAACTATAATCTGATGATAATGTGGCAATTGGGTTTCTTATGTTGGGATCAGAAAGTCCGAGTGAAGGAAACCATTGATAAAAATTTCCACCAAAAGCGTTTAATTGCAATGGTTGGTTGATCACAACAGATGTATCATTTCCTGCAAACGCAATCACTTTTGGCACTACTTTTATTAGCACTGAATCAAATGCGGGTTTTGGGCAACCACCTTGGTCAAATATGGATACTTTATATTTAGTGCTGTATTTCGGTGCAGCAATTGGATTGGCAATTCTGTTGTTGTTTAATCCTGCTGCTGGCATCCAAAGGTAATTTATTCCACCAGAAACTGAAAGTTGAGTGGCATCACCAAAACACAAAATGGTGTCTTTGTTGATATTGGATTTTGGATAAGGAAAAGCAATTACAGTTATTGAATCAGATGCTTGGCATTTGCCAATATTTGCAATCACATTATAAGTTGTAGTTTCATTTGGTTTGAATGAAGGCCCTTTTTGGGTTGAAACCTTCACTCCTCCTGATTTCCAAATATAAGAGGTTGCATCACTAATTGGATTCAATTGCACCGAATCTGTAAGGCAAATAGAGGTATCGTTTCCCGCAAATACAGTTACAAAATTCTTCACATCCACAAAAACACTGTCAATAATTGTACATCCAGGTGATGAAACCAAAACAGCATAATACATAGTTGGTTTATCTGGACTAACCAATGGATCGAAACTATTGATATCGTTGATCATATAATTGGGAAACCAAGTTACTGATCCTAAACCACTTGCATGAAGTTGTAAAGTGTCAATATTACAAATTAATGTATCGCTCGTTAATTTTAATGTTGGCTTATCCAAAACCAAAATTTCCTTTTCTAATGTATCTGCACAACCTTTAGTATTGCTTACAATAAGTTGTACGTTGTATGTTCCTAATTTAGGGTAGGCATATTTAGGGTGTTGAAGGTTTGACATATCTGGATTGATGATAGGATTTCCAAATATCCATTGCCACTTGTTTACATTACCAAAGGCCGTTGTTGTTAAATCTGTAAATTGGATAGGAGCATCTTTACAACCATTATCAAAACCAAAGTCGGGTTTAAAACCTGGATAAATTTTTGCAAATGTATAAGTGGAATCAGAGCAATTTTGATTTTTGTTAGTGACTAACTTCACTTTATATGTTCCGGTATCAGGAAATTTAAAGGTTGGTCTATCATAGTTAGATGTATCCAATAGTACTGAGGTTCCAAAATCCCAAAAATATGTTTTTATTAGGCTACTTACATTGTTGTTTTGGAAAGTCAATTCAAAGTTTTTGCAAGTAATGTAAGAAGGATCAAGGTTAGCGGCTGCAATAGAACAAGCAGCTACTTTAAGGTGTAAATCTTTTCGATGATAATTGATAATTATACCATTACGTCGTTCAATTACAACTACAGTTACAACATAAATTCCTGCAGCAGGTGCTATACCATTAACCAAACCAGAATTATTATTGATATTGACTTTATACCCCATAGGTGCAGTAGCGGAAAACCCCCAATTATAGATAAGGCTTGTATAAGGGGGAACAATAGAGATATCAGGTTTTGGATTGTTGAAAGATCGTCCATCGTATGCTTCTTGAAAAGTATACTCCAAATCATCTCCTTCTGCATCTGTGGCACTGAAATTATAAAAAAAAGCATTTTTTTCACATACAATTACCGTATCACTTGTATTAAAAACAGGACTACTGTTTTCTGGTGCAGAAAGCATCAATTTAGTCCCTGGAATAGCTGCCATATAAGTTACACCCGCAGATCCAGAACTTGATACATTAGTAATATTTTCAATTCTACAACAACTTTGATAACCTAAAATATATCCATCAATAGTAACTGGCAATTCAATTATTTGACTATAGTATCCAATTTCATAACAAATAATAGGTGCATTTTCAATACAAGGACCAGGTTTGGAAAGTTGTACCACTTCCATATTTTTCATTGGAACATTTAATACACTAATAATATTTCCTTGGTTAAAAACATTGATTGCTGCCACACCATCTAAAGCAGCACCGGGTGAAAAACAATCACGGTATAATTTTAATAAAACCTCATATTTTAATTTCCCGCTACTACCTATACCTATATATTTGTAAGACATTTCTCCACCTGCTATGTGCCTAGCATTAGCAACAAATGCAGTTAAAAAAAATAGCAAAATTAAAACTGTACTCTTCCCCTTTTGTAGAACTTTAAATGGGTGTAATTCAGACAATTGAAATAAACAAAAGCTAAAGTAGATTTTATTAAATCTCTTTTTTGGAATTGTTTCCATTTCAATATTATTAGATTTATTTTTATATGATGGCATTCCATGAAATTGTTCTATTAAATTTATCAAATATTTCTAAGGCTTCTGCAAAAAAGAAAAAAAATGATGCCATAGTAAATTTATAAATTTAAAAGTCCCATTAAATTTGCATATGGAATAGTAGGAGTATTTTACTAAGAATTGATCAACAAAAACAATTTGTATTTAAAAGCAAATTGATTCAGTTCTTTTTAATTTGTTGGCTATTGGTAATCCAAACCCCGCCAAGTACTAAAATACCTCCTAGCCAAGTAAACCAAATAACCTCTTCATGCAACAACAAAACAGAAAGTAGGATAGCAAAAACGGGTACCAAATTGGTGAAAATGGCTGTTCGTGTGGCTCCAATCTTTTGAATGCCGTCATAATACCAAACAAAGCCTACAACAGTTCCAATCAATCCTAAATACAATAACGACGTGCCAATTTCTAAGGTAATTTTAGGCATTGCTGGTTCTGATAATGAAAATAAAAAGAGTAAACTTAATCCAGTTATTGAAGCCCAAGTGGTTGCTTGCAATGGTGTTGTTTGTTCTAATGCGGGTCTTGCAATAATTGTATAAACTGCCCAAGTAACCGGACAACCCAACATAAATAAATCACCAACCTGAAAAGATGAAAATATCGACCCAACCTGACCTCTTGAAACTACTATCACCAAACCTGTTAGAGAAACCAATACTCCCAACAATTTAAGTTTTGTTATTTTTTCTTTATACAATAAAGCCGACAACAACATCACAAACAATGGATTCAATGAAACCAACAATGCTCCTCTACTTGCAGGAATGCTTTTTAACCCTTTGAAAAAGAAATAATTATACCCAAAAATTCCTGTTAATCCCAATGCAAACATTAATGGAAATTTTCTCAACCCATCTTTAAAGAAATTTCTGTTTTGTCGAAAAGCCAAAGGAATTAAAAAAATTAATGCAACACTGTATCTTAATCCGGCACCTGTAAATGGTCCAAAATTTTGTGCAACTATTCTTGTAGAAATAAATGTACCTCCCCAAAATAAAGCTACCAAGATGAGTTTCCCATAAATCAAGAAATTTGATTTGTTGTTTTGCATGGCACAAAGGTAAAAAATGAAAATTCAATAGCCTTAATCTATTTAATCTCTAATTACGCATTAAAAAAACCAGAAGGATTTATTTCAATAGTCCCCAGTTTCAACTGGGGGTGTATGATTATTATAAATAGACTTTAGCCAAAATTTGAATAAATACTTTTAATGTATAATCTTGCTTAACCCTTAAATGAAAGAAAAATGTAAAATTTTTGGCTAAAGCCAATCTACAATTTTCAATAACCCCCAGCTGAAGCTAGGGGCTATTGAATTAAATTCATAATTATTCTAACTCGTAATTTAGGTTTAAACCATACAAATAAACCCCTAACTGAAGCTAGGGGCTATTGAAAGAACGTCTATAATTTATTACAATGATTAGTCTAGGTTAACTACAAATCATCTAGCTTCTTCTGGTGTATTTTGTGAAAGTTGATCAACGCTATTGGCATTTGAACCGCCTTTTTTACCTATTTCACGCATGTGTTGGCGATCACGACTAACTGCTTCGCCGCCTTTTCGTCCAATTTCTGACATGTGCTTACGATCTTGACTAACCGTTTGTCCACCTTTTCTTCCAATCATCGCCATGTGCTCGCGATTTTTACTGATGGCTTCACCACCTTTACGTGCTACTTCAATACGGGTTTTAGGATCTGCTGATGCTAATCCGCGTTTGGCTGTATTCTTTTCTCTTCTTTCTTGAGTGATGTTGCTGTCCATAATAAAATGTTTTTAGGTTAATTATTATGAAGCGACAAAAACAATATGCCACCCTTTTAAATACTTAAATGCCGTCTGATTGATGATAATTTTCCACAGTTAGTGGTTGTTTAACTACAAACCAAGCAACAAATAATTATGGTTGAGCAATGTTATCTATTTTACCAAACTATTCTTTAGCACATCTAACTTACCATCGATGCTCATTTCATCATAATTTAAGCCAAGTATATGTGCAATTAATGGATATATGTTTACATTTTCAAAGCCTTGCATTTGATAACCCTTTTTAAAAGCAGGCCCCCAAGCTATAAAACTGGCACGCATTTCTGTTAAATGATTATCAAACCCATGCTTTCCCAATGATGATTTTCTTTTGGATAGATTAAATATTTTAGGAAGATGTGTAACCAATATCAAATCACCCAAACGATTAAACTTATCGTCTTTGGCTTTATAGTGCCAATAATCAGGGGTTTCATCAAGATGATAAACTGTAATGCTTGTATCGTGTTTTAATTTAAGATAAGTAGGTTCAATTTGAAAACGATCTTTTGCATACAAATGAAGAAGTGCTTCTCCAGCAGGTATTATAAATGAAGCCGTATCAACACTTTCAGGCAAACCCTTTGTGTCAATATTATCAACCTTTGTCATTCCATGGTCTGAAACAAAAACATAATTAATAGGCAATCCTAATGGCTCCAAAGCGGCTTGCAATGCCTGAATACTGCTGTCTACAAATTGTACAGCATGGGTAACATTTTTGTCGTTTGGACCATATTCGTGTGCATCGTGATCAACTTGTGGAAAATAAAAAGTTATAAAATGTGGTCGCTTTTCTTCGGGTAACGACAACCAATTTTTTACCGATTGTATGCGAGATGCAATGCTTATTTGCTCATTATAGGCATAAAAATAAGTAGGGTAAGTATTTTGGATATTTGCCTCTGAAGCAACCCAATAAAAACTAGCAGATAGCATTTTTTGTTGCTCTGCCAACACCCAAAGTGGAGTTCCTCCATACCAAGTTCCATCTGCAACCTTCTTCTTATTGCTCATTCCATAAAACTCACCACGCTGTTTATCGTAGAAAGTATTGTCAACCAATCCGTGATGCGAAGGATACAACCCTGTAATTATAGAATAATGGTTTGGAAAAGTAAGGGTTGGGAAAGAGGGTGTCATATAATCTGCCTTAACTCCCTTCTCTGCCATTGATTGTAAAAAACTTGCTTGATGAATTTCAGCAAAATCTGCTCTAAAACCATCAGCAGAAATTAAGATTACATAAGGCTTTTTGAGTTGATTGGGATTATTTTTCCGTCCCGCAATAACTTGTTGGGTGGTATCTTGACTAAACAAAAAACAATGAATAAATATTGTTAAAGTGAAGATGCTGAATACTTTATACATTAAATAATATTTAATTTGATAGAAAAAAGAGTTAATGATCATATATAAAAAAGTTATAATTCAATAGCTTAATTGCCAATTTTAACAATAGGAATCCAAACTTCTTCTTCAGAATTGGGATCATTTCGTTTGTATTTATCGCCCATCACTTGAAAATGTGCTCTATTATCAATACGATAACCCTCCTTAGGAAGCCAATCGTTGATTAAATAATTATAATGTTCGGTTAAAGTGGGCTGTTCGCCTTTTAAAGTAAAGGTTACAAATGCCCCTCCAACAATAATAGTGCTGTCCAATTCTGTTGGAATTTGCTCAATTTTTGAGACTTCAACAGCAGCCCACATTTCAAATAAAGTATTTTCATTAAATGTGGTTGAAGAAAACGTATTTTCTTGAAAAACTTGCACAGAAAACAATTCTGGAGATATAGTATTTAGAATTTCCTTACGCTTAGGCATGAATTTACTCCACAATTCAAAAGGATTGTATTGTGCAGAAGATGTTGCAATTCTTCTTCCTACAATCAACTTATCAGGCATTTGTTTTACAACTGGAATCATTTAATTTTTATAGTTATTAGTTAAAGTTAGAACATTCAAATTCTACTTAACACAGATTATCCATTAGAAGAATTTATTCATTTTTTGGGCTAAAGCAAATCTATAATATCCGTATACCCCCAGCTGAAGCTTGGAGGTATTGAATGGCATTGTTTAGTAGCCCTAGCTTTAGCTTGGAGTTTATGGGTATTTTTGAAATGGCTTTAGCCAAAAATTTGCTCTTTACTTCTAATGCTTAATCAGGGCTTAATTCACAACATTTACTGGATTACCGGCTACAAATGATGCTAAATTATTTGCAGCAATATTCATTAATCGAATTCTTGCTTCTTTAGTAGCCCATGCAATATGTGGCGTAATAAAGCAATTTTTCGCAGTTAAAATTGGATTTTCTTTTGTTGGTGGTTCAACAGACAATACATCAATTCCGGCACCTGCGATAATATCATTGTTTAATGCATCTGCAAGATCTTGTTCAACAACAATTGGACCTCTTGAAGTATTGATGAGAAATGCAGATTTTTTCATCAAACTCAAGTTGGCTTTATTGATTAATCCTTTAGTTTCCGGAACCAAAGGACAATGAATACTTACAAAATCTGAGTTTTTTAAAAGCTCTTGCATTTCTACCCACTTGTAATTTTGAAGATGCGGCTGTTCTTTATAAGTTCTTCCCGTAGCCAACACCTTCATTCCAAATGCATTAGCCAACTCCCCTACTTTTGCACCAATACTCCCAAATCCGATAATCCCAATTGTTTTACCCGCCAATTCTATTAGTGGAAAATTCCAATAACTAAAATCTTTTGAAGCAACCCAGTTTCCCTCAATTACTGAATCACTATGGCGTTGAACATGATGACAAAACTCTAAAATCATTGCAAACGTCAATTGAGCAACTGAATCTGTACTATAACCGGGTATATTGGTTACGATAATGTTGTTGTTTTTTGCGGCTGCAACATCAACAATATTATATCCTGTTGCCAAAACACCTATAAATTTTAATGCGGGTAGATTATCAATTGTTTCTTTTGATAAAGGAACTTTATTGGTTAATACCACTGTTGCCCCAGCACATCTTTCCAAAATTTTATCTGAAGGTGTTCTTTCATAAATCTCAACATCTCCGAGACTCATCATTCCCTCCCAAGATAAATCTCCAGGATTTAAAGTATAACCATCTAAAACTACAATCTTCATATATAACTTTCTTTAACCTGTTAAAGCTTTTCCTGCACTAATTTGTACAAATCATTTTTTTTCCTTTTCTGGCTTCTTCCAATCTTTCAATGCTGCTAATGTCCAAGCCGAATCTCTTCCATTCAATAATTTTCTAATATCTCTTACATTTCCTGGTTTAACAATCTCACCTTTATTGCCAAAACTCCTACGCATATAGCTCAATACAGATGCAATGTACACATCTGTATGTTCTTTTTGCGAAGGCATTTGTTCAGGATAAACGTGATTGTCTACCGGACCCTTTAAGCCTGCCAATAGAATATTTATCAATATGTCTTTATCCCCATTTACCCTAGCCGAACCCGCAAGCGGTGGGGCCAATTGTGAAGGAATTCCTTCACCTTCCTTACCATGGCAAGTTGCACACAACTGTTGATAATTTATTGAACCATCATAAACCAAATCTTTGTCTTTTTCCCCTAAACCATTTGTGCTTTCGCGCAATGCTGCCAACGTTTCATCTGTTCTCAACAAACTTCTTGAAACTGCTTTTGCAATTAATTTATTACTGTCATTCTCACTTTTTATCTCTTTTAATGTTGCAATGGCTATATCCGTTTTACTAAATCTTAAAGACAATGCGAGCTGAATTTTTACCCCATAACTGGTATCACTTTTCATTTTAATAAGCTGGGACAACATTTTTGGATTGTTTGAAACGAGCATTGGTTCACTCATGCGAATTGCTGCTTTTTTAATTTCAATATCATTGTCTTGGAGTGCAGTAGAAATTGTTTTTTCATCTAATGCGTTCAAACCTTCTAATGTCCAAAGTGCATGTAATCGTGCAAGTGGTGTTGGAATAGATTTCCAAAACGTCAACTTCTCTGTTATCGTTTTTTGATTTTGTGCAATTCTTTTTAATTCAGGAACTACAGATTTATCTCCATGTATCACCAATAATCTTTGGGCATTATCACGCCACCAACCGTTTGGATGTGATAAATAACCAATCAAATCATCGTTAGACGCTTTGAGCATTTGTGGTTTTGGACCAGGTTTAAACCCATCATGAACCAATCTATAAATACGTCCTCGGTTTATATTTTTGTCTAACTTCTTTCTGAGGATTTGGGGATTGATATAGCTATCGGGTTTTGTCCATTCGCTTTCTTGGATTATTCCATGATACATATCTACAATATACAAACAACCATCTGGACCGGTTGCGGTATTAATTGGTCGGAAATTCAAATCTGTTGAAGCAATAAACTCTCGTTTATCGTAAGCATTTTTAACATAAGTGATGCCTTGCCTTTCTGTAACTTTTGCTCTTCTGATTAAACGTCCTACTGGTTCGCAAACAAAAAGATCCCCCAACATTGTTTTAGGCAATCTATCTCCACGAAATATAGATTGACCGCAACAGCCTGTAAAATGATTTAAGGTACTGTCTTCTCTTAATCTATGTTGACCTCCTTCAATATCTGGAGTTGCAACTATTGGCCAAACC
This sequence comes from Sphingobacterium thalpophilum, assembly GCA_945871875.1. Taxonomy (GTDB): domain Bacteria; phylum Bacteroidota; class Bacteroidia; order Chitinophagales; family Chitinophagaceae; genus Pollutibacter. Next base: position 760 of record CAMBYC010000018.1, on the reverse strand, counting down.
TCATCAAAATCGCCTTCTCTTTGGTCGCCGAAATCTAAATCGCCATATAAAGGGTTTTCTTGGAAATTTTGAGCAGCCTTTTCACCGCCGGCAGTAGAAAAAAACAAACGTCCATAGTTATCGTGTGCAAGTCCCCATTGCCCGCCAGGAGAACCAGATAATGTATCAACTTTCATCATACCATTGACAAATCGATAACGAACAGGATTACTGGTAACATAAATCCAATTGTCGATATTCCAAACCAATCCGGTTTTTTGGTGTTCTAAATTTGCATCATCTGGGGTGCCATTATGATATACCAAAGTTTTTTCATCTGCCTTTCCGTCGTCGTTTTTATCTTTATAACTGTATAAGTTATAAGTATAAGTTTCATTTACAACGAGTCTATCATCCAATGCAAGCATCATGCGCGGCAAAACAAGACTATCAATAAAAACAGTATGTTTATCCATTTTTCCGTCGCCATCAGTATCTTCTAATTTTGTAATACGACAAATGGGTAAGCGTTCGCCCGTTCCAACAATATCTTGCATGTAACTACGCATTTCTGCTACATACATATTTCCGTTAGCATCCCAAACTATGGCAACTGGTTCTTGAATAATAGGTTCGCTGGCAACCAATTCGAGGTGAAAACCTGGGGGAAGTTTTATCGTTTTCATACTTTCCTCAGGAGAAAGAAAAGCAGAGGATGGATTGGGATTTATTTTTGAGGGTCTTGCAGGTGGCGGAAGTGCATCATTTTGGTTGCAAGCAA
>CAMBYC010000017.1 GCA_945871875.1 Sphingobacterium thalpophilum | reverse complement strand
CTGTAGCACTACTGTTGAAATTGTTTGCTTTAACGTCCGTACATCCTGAAGTTTGTGCCTGTGCAATTGAAAAAATAAAAACTGAGACAAATAAACTTAAAAATATTTTCATAATTAAGAATATTCACAGGAGTTAAATGGATTGTTTAATGAATAATTATTAATACAAAGAACGTATAATTTTACAATTTATTAAATATTTCAATTTTATTATTGTGTCAAATTATTAAAATTAAACCTCTTTTAAAAAGAGGTTTAATATAATAGAAATTAAAATTGAACATGTGGTTAAAACCCTTTATAAAATCTATAAGAATAATTTGTTCCAGCTTGTTGAACTATTGCTACATAAACGCCTGTAGGCAAACTGTTTATATTTATTGTTGAAGATTTTTGTATTATACTCGATTGGCTTATTACTTTTCCGTCTGTTTGTATTATTTTAATAGTGCCTCCTAATTTGTTATCCGCATCTATAACTAGGGCAGAATTGATTACACTAAAAAGAACAGTTTTAATATCTTTTTTATTTATTGATAATTCTTTGCTATATTTAATTTTATTGTCTTTATCGTAAACTTTCAATCGATAAAACACAAGTGGATTATATATTAACACGTCATTATCTGTAAAAGATTCTGAATAAGATTTCATAGATGAAACAGTTTGGTATGTTCCATTGCTAGTAAATTTACGTTGAACTTCACCCTTTACAAATTCATCATTAGGAAAAACTTCCCAATTTAACAACACACTGTTATTAGAAATCTTAGATTTAAATTGAATATAATTTATTGGGAGAGCCAATTTTTGATAATAACTTGACAACAAAGCTGTAATATCCAATACTTCTATTCTTTGTAAAATATCTGGGAATGAAGGAGGCATTTTAACAAATTCGCTGCCTAAATAAATTGAGTTGGAATTTCTAAAAGATATTGCTTCAGTTTTATAACTATTGTACATATTTATTTTCCGCACATTGCCACCAAAAAAATTTGTTCCAGAAAAATCATATAAAAGATAAATAAATCGTTCATAAGATACTGTATAACCTGCCAAAACAATGATTCTGCTGTTGGGTATAATATCACCACCAGTAATCAATCCTCCAGTTGGATAGGTGTGAATTTTAGTAGCAGAATAACTTCCAGCATTAACTGAAGGAATTTCATAAACAGCAGTACCATTACTTATCCATTGTTTTGTAAAAAGATAAATCTTGTTGTTTATAATAAAAAAAGATTCACAATCAAAATCCGTATTATTTACCGTATTCCCAGAAACAATGGTTTGATCTGCGTAGCTGAAATTTATAACTTGTGGAGTAACAATACTATTGTGTTGAATATCATACTTAGAAATCTTGTATATTTTAAGATCTGTTCTATTGCCATCAATATTATTACCCACATCCCCAATATAGATGTAATTTTCATCTTGAGTGATTTCTTCCCAGTCGATAACAGAAGCACCTGCAATTTGTATTGTTCTTTTAACTACGGGAGAAGCACTATTAGAAGTATCCAATGCATATAAATATGGTACACTGTGGTCGTTAATTGCCCATAAAGTATCGTTCCAAACTATAGATCCAGCAATTTGAGACAATACATTTCCAGGATTGTACTTTAATGTGGGATACATCATTGTAAAGGCGTAAGTACAAGTACCATTGTTTTGTGTTGCTGAAGACTGGTAGTTAGAGGCGGGATTATCATTGCAACCAGAAATTTGTGCGTAAGAATGTTGTAAACTAAATAAAAATAAAGCCAATACTATTATTATAAATTTCATTTGAAATTAAATTTGCGGTTGAGGTTATTGTTTCAGATTATAAAATTAGATAAATAAAATATATAATGTGAAACAAAGATTAACATATTCACAAATGTGATAAAATAATCCTAAAAGTAGTACCCATTCCTGGGGAGGTATTTAAAACAGTTAACTTCCCATTATGGTAATTTTCAATTATTCTTTTACAAAGTGTTAACCCTAAACCCCAACCTCTTTTTTTTGTAGTGAATCCGGGCTGAAAAACCAGCTTTGATTGTGATTTTGTCATTCCTTTGCCGTTGTCTGCAATATCAATAATCGTATTGAATTGCTGTTCATGAATAATTATTAAAATTTTACCCTTCTCCCCTATTGCATCTAAAGCATTTTTTAACAAATTTTCTATGACCCACTCAAACAATGGATAAGCCAATGGGATATTATTAACTTTAATATTTTCTGCAATTATTTCAAATTGTACTTTATGTGAAGCTCTTTTCTTTACATATTCTACAACATCAAAAATTGATGCAACTACATCTCGCAATTCAGTTTTAGGCAAACTACCAATTTTGCTAAATCGATCTGAAACCAATTGTAATCGCACTACATCTTTCTCAATTTCATTCACCATTGATGTATTAATCTTTTCGTCCCTTAACATTTCTATCCATCCATGCAAAGCTGAAACTGGTGTACCAAGCTGGTGAGCAGTTTCTTTTGCCAGTCCCGTCCACAATTGATTTTGTAAAACTTTATGTTGTGCATTAATTGCAAAAACTGTAACTAAAATAAACATAACAACAATCAATAGTTGTATTAATGGATAATACCTTAACTCTTTTAATAGCAACGAATCGCCATAATAATATTTATTGAACTTTGTAGAATCTTCATTAAAATAAGTAATTATTGGTTGATTTTTTACAAATGCTTTAAGCTCATTTTTGAGTTGTTCACCTTTTTTTTCTTGAGAATAAATTTTAATGTTATTAAAATCAGTTACGCTGTCCTGTTCGTTGGTTTCAATAACTGGGATATTATTTTGCTCTGCTAAAATCAAAGAAGCAAGAAGAATATTTTCATCAACACCAGCAGTTGCAATGAAATGGCGAGCTTCAACCCATTCTTGCACTTTTCTTCTTTCTGTGTCAGCAATTTTATCTGCTAGATAAGAAGAATAAAAAATTGTGGCAACAACAATAAAAATTGCCATAAAAGAAAGCCACATTCTCCAATTGGTAAAAAATAACATCACAAAAAATATTAAAATGCCCTTAATTTTGGAAATATAAATTTTTGCATTGGATTTACCATCAGTAGCCGTAGTTATTTTAAACTGGAACGGGAAAAATTATTTAGACCGTTTTCTTCCTTTTTTGTGTGCCTCAACTTACCCTAATTTGCGAATTGTTGTAGCAGATAATGCATCAACAGATGATTCAGTACAATTTCTTCAAACAGAATACCCAGAAGTAATCATTATACAAAACCTTACAAACGAAGGTTTTGCAAAAGGATATAATTCGGCTTTAAAACATGTTGATGCAAATTATTATGTTTTACTCAATTCAGACGTTGAGGTAACCCCAAGTTTTATAGAACCAATAATTGAATTGATGGAAAATGAAAGTTCAATTGGAGCTTGTCAACCTAAAATTCTTAATTGGAACAAAAGAACGCATTTTGAATATGCAGGAGCTGCGGGAGGTTGGATTGATTCGTTAGGATATCCATTCTGTAAAGGCAGATTTTTTGAAAATCTTGAAGAGGATAAGGGTCAATATGATAAAAATGAGACCGTATTTTGGGCCAGTGGGGCTGCATTATTTATTAGATCTAAACTTTTTCACCAGTTGGGAGGGTTTGACGAATATTTTTTTGCACACATGGAGGAAATTGATTTGTGTTGGCGCATGCAATTATCTGGCTTCAAAGTTTTCGTTTGCCCTAATTCAGTGGTTTATCATGTAGGTGGAGGAACTTTACCAAAGGGAAATCAAAGAAAAGTATTTTTAAATTTTAGAAATAATTTGATAATGCTATATAAAAATCTACCTTTTTATCAACTTTTATGGAAACTGCCGTTGAGGTTTTTATTAGATGCCATTAGTGCCTGGAAAAACATATTTGCTGGACAACTTCCATATTTCAAAGCAGTAGTACAAGCACATTTCGCATTCATTTATTGGGTAATTTTTCATAAAAAAGAAAAAACAGGTAAGTTTCCCACTACAAATAAACTTTACGGATGGTACAAAGGATCCATTGTTTGGGATCATTTTATAGCCGGCAAAAAAACTTATAAAGAAATAATGCCTCAATAAGGATTGAAAATTATGATAATATGTATTCATTCCTTATTTTTGCACCGCAATTGAAAATTATGCAACAAGAAACAACAAATCAGCCTTCAAAAAAAGATATTGTACAAAATTGGGTTACTTCTTCTCGATTTTTATTTCATATACAGATGTTTGCGTTTGCGGCTCTTTTACTAGGTGGCTGTTACGGATTGTACACAATGCGTTACAAGGGCAAACCTAAAGTTGAAGTGCCAGAAAATACCTTATATACTCCAAAGTATAAATAATTTTGTTAATATCAGGCAAAGTACTATATTTGCATCCCCTTAGTTCTTACTTATATATGCGAAAGTAGCTCAGCTGGTAGAGCATCACCTTGCCAAGGTGAGGGTCGCGGGTTCGAATCTCGTCTTTCGCTCAAAGAACCATCAAGAGTTGATGGTTCTTTTCTTTAGCCCGGGTGGTGGAATAGGTAGACACGCAGGACTTAAAATCCTGTTCGCCGAAAAAGCGAGTGCGGGTTCGATTCCCGCCCCGGGCACTAAATCAATCTTTAATTATTATTCATTAATTTTTATTGGTTTTTAACAACATATTTTTATTGTTCTATCCAAACTAAGCAATAAATATTCAAAAAAATATAGTTGATCCTAATCTTTATTTCTGTATCTTTTTTTACTTCAACTAATGCAACTTGCTTATCATTATTAATATTTAAAATAATGATGTTTTTTTGGAATGAAATCCCCCGCTCTCCCAACCACTTAAACACAGCTTCTTTAATACACCACATTAAAATTTCAGCTTCATTTGCTCCCGCCCAATTTTGATATCCTAATAAGATTTGCTCTGGCTTTGATAAAAATCTTTTTATTACCTTAATAATTTTAGGACTAACCTTTTCAATATCTATACCCACATTAAATTGCTTACTCACTATTGCAGCCACATATTCTGTTGTGTGCGAAATTGAAAAATAATAAGAACCATCCATTAATATGGGTTTGCCAGATGAAGAAATTGCAATATCATGAATAGGAAAATCAGGAAATAATTCTTTTAAAAGATTTCTTCCAGCAAGATGTTGTAGCCTTTTGCCAGAGTGAGAAATATTTTCTCGAATTGCAATACCAGAAAAATAAATTTCCGCCTCTTTTAATTCCCAAATCCCGATTTTTGCAAACTCGTTTATATCTTGCTGAAAAATTAAAGGCATATAAGCGTCTTAAATGTTTAAAGTTCGTATTCTTTAGCCTATCAAACAAAACTAAACAATTATGATTCTATCAGATTTACGCATACTTGAAGAAATGGAGAAAGGCACCATAAAAATTGAACCCTTTATTCATGAATCATTGGGCAGCAATTCTTATGATGTTCGCTTGGGGAAATGGTTAGCCACATATACAGATCATATTCTCGATGCTAAAAAACACAATGCAATTGAATATTTTGAAATACCTGACGAAGGATTTGTTTTATATCCTCATGTTTTTTATTTAGGTGTAACTGCAGAATATACTGAAACACATGCTCATGTTCCATTTTTGGAAGGAAAATCATCAACAGGCAGATTAGGTATTGACATTCATGCAACTGCAGGCAAAGGTGATGTTGGCTTTTGTGGCAATTGGACCTTAGAAATTTCAGTAAAGCAACCGGTAAAAATTTACAAGGGAATGCCAATTGGGCAACTTATATATTTTCCTGTAGACGGAGAAATTGGTGTAAAGTACAACCAAAAGAAAAATGCAAAATACAGCGGGCAACCCGACAAACCAATAGAAAGTATGATGTGGAAGAATTCATTTTAATTTTACAAGCTTTAAAAATTATAAAACACCAAACTTTTGATCATAAGCTAGAAGCCAAAGAATTACTTTATTGTAAGATTTATGTCCTTCAGGTTGTTGGTTTATATGCAAATATTGCTCGTAAAAAGCTGTAACAAATTGATCTAATGGAGATTGATACTTATTTAAGAACTTACGATAATCTTTAATGTCTTTCTTAATTGGTTCTGCTAATGCTTGAAAGTTTTTTCTAAATAATACTGAATCAGATCGCCTAAATTCACCATTAGCATACAAAAACATTTGTACATATGTTGAGTACCTTATTGCACTATCATTACTATTTTTAGCGGCTAAAAATCCTATGAAACTTGCTTCATTTTCTTTGGCATACCCCAATTGATGCGCAATTTCATGACAAGTAACAAAAGGTATAATAAATTCTGGCATGCTTGTATTTATTTGCGCCTCAGCGCTAAATGGATTAAAATATCCAGAATAACCCATATAATTTCCTAAAACACCAAACAAAGAAGCTTTTACGGCAGGTGGATTGTAATTTATAAAAGTATAATCTAAACTTAAATTACGATATCCCTCTATTGCTTTATTTTTAACATTTGAAAAATTAATTGAAGTATTTTGATGTGGCTTCCATTGATTGGTTAAAATCAATAATTTGCTTGTCAATTCAACCAAATGCTTTTTTGAAGTATCAGCAATGGGTAACCTCAACTTTAAATCAATGGGTTGACGATAATAATTTAATCCCCAAAGCAGATGAAAAAATGTATAAACTGTAATTGAATAAAGAATAATATTTCGTAAATTTTTTAAAAAAGTTTCTATTTTGTAATTCTTTTTAAGAATTAAAATAGAAATAGCTAATATTTTAAATAAAACAATTAGTATTACAAGTATATAAAATATATCGCCAATACTCATTGGAATCCAACCAAATAGCAATCTAAAAAACATAGAAATACCATTATATGTCCAATTGCTATAATAAAATTCTATAAATGATGGGAAATGCTGTAATATTTTGACAAAAACAAACAAAGCAATTATAGGCAAACTATACTTAGGAATAAGATTTCTTAAAAACATCAGTTGTTTATTTATTAAATTATATTAACTTTGCAAACTCTAAATAAAATTAGTCATGTCTGGACGCCGGGAGTACGAAATTGCCTTTGTAGGATTAAAACCTGGAGTTCATGAGTTCAACTATGAATTATTAGATAAGTTCTTTTCAGTTTATCCTGCACAAGATTTTTTTAACATAAATGCAAAAGTAACGCTTCAATTGGAGAAAAGCAGTTCATTTATGCTGTTAAAATTTTCTGTAGGTGGCAAATCGGACGTAATATGTGATCGGTGTGGAAATACATTAGCTGTTCAATTGTGGGATGATTTTGAGATTTTAGTTAAAATGGCAGATGAACCCGATAAAATGAATGAAGAAGAGGAAGATCCTGATGTATTTTATATTGCAAAAGGGGAAAGTCATATAAATGTAGAAAATTGGTTATATGAATTTTCTACACTTAGTATTCCTGCATACAGAATGTGTAGTGAAAATGAAATGGGAGGAGTTAAATGCAATATCGCAGCATTAGACATGTTGAAAAAAATGTCTGAAGAAAATGAGGAAAAAACAAACCCTATCTGGAAGGGATTAGATAAATTCAGGAATAATTAAAAAATTATAATATGCCAAATCCAAAAAGAAGGCACTCTCAACAACGCAGTGCAAAAAGAAGGACTCACTACAAAGCGGATAAAATAACATTAAGCAAAGACAGTACAACTGGAGAATTGCATGTTCGTCACCGTGCACATGAAAGTGAGGGAAAATTGTTTTACAAAGGGAAATTAGTAGCTGAGAAATCACCTATTTAAATTAATCATTTCATAGAAAGCCAAAATGTTTCTTAAAAAGATACATTTTGGCTTTTGTGTTATATTAATCTTATTTGGTCTTTTTTTGAATTTAATCCTTTATTTTTGAGTTAATGAAAATAGGAATAGATATGATGGGGGGAGATTTTGCCCCTTTAGAAGCCATTAAAGGTGTAAAACTCTTTACCGAATCTAATCAAGATGTGCATTTGGTGCTAATTGGAGATAGAAACCAATTAATACCATTATTGGATGATAACCAAATTGATGCATCTCTTTACACTATTGTTGATGCATCTCAAGTAATTGATATGCACGAGCATCCAACAAAAGCATTCAAAGAAAAGCAAGATTCTTCCATTGTTAAAGGATTTCATTTGCTTGCAACTGGAAAAATTGATGCTTTTGCAAGTGCGGGCAATACTGGTGCTATGATGGTAGGCTCGCTTTTTAGCATAAAAGCTATTGAAGGTGTTTTACGCCCTACAATTGGTGCTTATCTACCAAGAGAAAATGGAAAATCAGGATGGCTGGTAGACGTTGGCATTAATGCTGATTGTAAGCCTGAAAACTTATTACAATTTGGAATTTTAGGCTCCCTTTTTGTTGAACACGTTTGGAATATTGAACAACCTCGTGTAGCTCTTGTAAATATTGGTGAAGAAGAAGGAAAGGGAAATATTCTTGCTCAAGCTGCTTATGGTTTGCTTAAAAATTCTGATAAAATAAATTTTGTAGGCAATATTGAAGGTCGTGATATTATTGCAGACAAAGCCGATGTTGTTGTTTGTGAAGGTTTTACAGGAAATGTAATCTTAAAATTGCTCGAAAGTGTGTACGACATATCTCAACAACGCAATGTAAAAGACGAATATTTTGACCGTTTTAATTTTGAACAATATGGAGGTGTGCCTGTTTTAGGAATATCAAAAACAGTTATGATTGGTCATGGTATTTCAAAAGCACCAGCATTTTTTAACATGTTGAAGATGGCAAAACGAGTTAATTCGTCAAACCTTTTACAAAAAATTGAAGAGCGTTTTAAAGTTCAGTAAATTATATCTTGATAAATTTTAATATAAGTGCGTTGCTATTTAGAAAGCAACGCACTTATATTTTCCACTAAATCCAATTGAGGTTTACAGAAAAAGATTCCTCCGCTCCCATCTTCCCTAACTCCTCTTACAAAAAGATAGATTACACCACCAAAATCCTTTTCATAATCAAAATCTATTTTTCTTGTTCCCAGATATTTTACCAATGCAATAGTATAAATAAGATATTGAAGATTATAATTATTCTCCTTCATTGCAAATTTTATATTTTCGGCATTGTAATCTTCCAAATCATTTCCCAAAAAGTTTGATTTCCAATCTAATATGTAAAACTTCCCATCATGTTCAAAAAACAAATCCACCCGACCATTTAGCATCCCTTCCAATTGAGTAATGTTTCTAACATTAAAAGAGTGTTCAGTATTAGATAAATTTTGTAGTTGGTTAGTAGATAGTTCAGGAACAAGCATATCAAATTCCAACTCATCTAATCGTTTTTCTTTTTTAATCTGATTTAATGAAAAACTTGTTTCACCTGTTGCTATTTTTGCGTTTAAAACCTGGCGAAGCATTAAAACTAACTGACCAACAAAGTTGTCATCTTTTATTCCAGACAACCTTTTCAATGCTTGTTGAATTGTTTTTTCCCATCTGGAATCATCAGTGAAATCGATATGTTCAAAAATATAATGCAATAAATTGCCGGTATGAGCACCTCTTTTTAATTGATTGAACACAAATCTGCTGTAATCATCACTACCTAAGGTAGATTCAAATTTTGTAATTGGATGATGATCTGGAGACAAAAAGGTATAACTCAATTTCATCCAATTGGGTTGCAGCAAAGAAAAATTTGATGCGGCAGCATAATTCGGTGCAAAAACTGTTTTTTTATCTGCATAAAGATTCTTAATAGGTTCTATATCTTCTAACTTGATGTATTCAATTAAATTAGGATCATAAGAATTTGGATTGTTTGTAAAAACTGACAAAGCAGATTCGTTGTAATATATGTTTCTATGTATATAACATTTGTATTTTGCTCTTGTTAAAGCAACATATAACAATCTTCTATTTTCTTGCTCAGCTTGAGTTTTTGTTAGTTCCAATTGTTCTTCTGTAAGATGAAATAAATCCGTAAACCAATAAGTGCCATCTTCTTCTCTAAAATTTGCAATATCACGCGGATCGCTATTCAAATCTAAAAAAGGTGCCAAAACAATATTGTATTCTAAACCTTTACATTTATGGATTGAAATAATTTTTACAGCATCCTCATCATTTTCGATCCTTTGCTCAAACTCATCACCCTCATTCACCTTGCCCTCAATGCCTTTATTTAACCAATTGATTAGTTCAGTTGGCATATATTGCTTTCTGATACTTATTTTATGCAACAATTCTGCCAATTGCAACACATTAGATAATTTTCTTTCGCCATTATTTATTACTGGGTTTAATAAAACAGATTTAACTCTAAAATCCGAAATAAATTTAAGCAACATTACATAAACACCATTCTTTAACCAGATTTGTTGATACAACTTGAACTGATTGAGTATATGTTCTTCATCCAATTCTAGTACTTGATTAATGGTAAAGCCAGTTAGAGATGTTAATAATGCTTTATTGATATTACCCGCTTGGATTTCTACAACCGCTTTTAATACAAATAACATTTCATTCGCTTCTTCCGTCGTTAATAATTTGGATTCATCTATCGTTACAGATGGAATTTTATATGCGGTTAAAGATTCTTTAATAGCTTTTGCTTGGTTGTTAGTTCTTACTAAAATACCAAAATCAGAGGGTTTAATTGGCCTTGATACATTGTTTTCTACAATAGTATAATTTGGATTGCTTAACAATTCAACAACCGTGGCTGCTACAGACTGATTTATTTCATCGATTTTGTTGCACTCAATTATGGTTAAAGGCACCAATTTATCGTTATGCAACAATAAAGTTCCTTTCTCATTTTCTGGTGCATGAACTTTTGAATAAAGAATTCGATTTTGTAAATTTTGCTCTACATCGTAGTAAAATGTATCAAAATCATCATCAGGTAAAAAAAATGAATTTAAAGCATTAATTACTGAAGCAGAAGAACGAAAATTCGTATTCATTTCATATTGATGATCAACGCTATTTCGAGCTTCGAAATAAGTGAAAATATCCGCTTTGCGCCAACCATAAATAGATTGCTTTGGATCTCCGATATAGAATAAAATATTGCTTTCCTTGAAAATCGTATGAAAAATCTCAAACTGTAATCGATCTGTATCTTGAAACTCATCAATAAATGCTGCTTGGTATTTCTTTCTTAATGCTGTAAGCAATTTATGTTGTTTTTGAACATACACAGCTTTGTGCACATTAACAATCATATCGCTAAAGGTGATAAAACTCTCTTTTTGCTTTGCTGCTTCAAATTGAACTTCAATGGTTTGAATTGCCAATTGGTACAATTGATTCATGAAAACTTGAATTACCATGACCAACTCAGCGTTTGATTCATCTAATTCAGGCAGCATTGTAATAATATTATTAAAAATATTTTTTACATATCCAGTTGTTCGTTTTTCAATGATTTTTGCTAATAAAAGTTCATAATTTTCAAAAAGTGGAGGGAAGATTTTTTTTGCATGGGTATTTTTATATGTTAAATCCAACAAATCTTCATGATTTTCTTCAATCAAATTAAAAATTTCCTGCTCCTTTTCTTGAATCTTAGTTTCCAATTCAATAAAAGAAGCCAACAATTCAGCTTGGTTTTTAAAAGACAAAAAATTTAATGGGAGATCTGCCAAAGGCAATAATTTCTTTCCAGAAAGTGATGCATCAACTACATCTTTCAGTGCCTTTTGATTAAAATTTTGTTTTACAATGTACTTCAATAATGAAATATCCATTGTTGTGATTTGCTTACGCCAAAAATCATTCAAAAAATCTGTTATCAAAACATCAATAGCGTCAGAACTGAGGGTTTCAGCACCAAAAACTTGCCCGGTTTCAAAAGCAAATTCCGACAAAGTTCTCTGACAAAAACCATGCATCGTCATAATTGAAGTTTCATCCAAAAACAAAATTGCATTTTTTAGTCGCTGGGTAGTTTCTCTTATACCAATATTGTTTTGCGTTGATAAAACTACATTTCTAATAATATTATCACCCGAAGATTGTCCAATACTCTCCTTGTAAGCTTTTCCTACAAATTCGCGAATGCGGGTTTCCAACTCAGCTACAGCAGCATTTGTAAATGTTACCATCAATATTTCAGAGATTGGGATATTGTTTTCTAATATTAACCGCAAGGTCAATATAGCAATTGAATATGTTTTACCTGTTCCTGCACTTGCTTCTATAAGATTGCTACCTTTTATTTCTACTGTTTCTACATTAAATGGATCCATTAAAATATAATTTTAAATTTTCTCTTTATTCAACAATACCAGGAATAAGTGAATTGATACTTTCAAAAATTGTTAAACTATTAAACTTCAATGCTTCATAAAATTCTTCATCAAAAAATCCATTGGAATAACCTCTATAGAAATAAGGATTATTAAATGTGAAATCGTATGGACTTCTCTTGATTTTTTCAATCTTCTCATTAAAGTTGTTAAAATCATCCTCAAAAAGTTTAAATGGACTCATTGAAAACCCAGGATAAAAATTAAACAACTTATCATTTGCATTGACGAAAGCTTGTTTAAAAAACTGCAATTGTGTATATGCTTTATTTTCCGGATAATCAGCATGTAAAAGCGTGAAACGCTGTATACCTGTTGTTTTAGAAAACTGAAGAAAATGAAAATCAATTGGCAAATTTTGTACTCTAAGTGCAGTATATTCTATAAAAGCTCCAATTAAATATTTATTTCGCCTACTTGAAGTGCAAACAGAAATCATGTTTTCATCATAAACAGACTTTACTATTCCCGATAAAAATATATCGTCTACATTCAAATGTATATTTTGTGGTGTATTTAGTTTTGATTGGGTAATTTCTTGAATTATTTCATTGATCTCTTTAACAGAATCCTTCATTTCAATATTCAACAATTTGCCAGTATTTTTTAATGGGAGATTTCCAGATAATTTAGCCCGTTCTAAATATTTGTCTTGCTCTGATTCCGGAATTTTTAAAAGGTCGTTTTTAATAACCCAAGCAGACAATGAATCCAAATTAAAGACTTCGGTTTCAGGCAATAAAACTTCATCATCCTTATAATAAACCTTCAATTTTTTATTGAAATACCATTTTAGTGGATCCTTAAAAAATGCAACAAGTTGGTCTAAGTTCACATCTTTAATATTGGTAATCACTTCAGAATTATCTCGTCTAGATTTTAATAGATCAAAAGCTTGTGGCTCTTTTAAATAACTAATCAAACCAGATCCATTAAAATATTGTTGGCTAAAACCCTGTAAAGGATGTGTTGTAACAATAGCATTTGAAAGCTTCTCCCCTCCCATTTCTACCCCTTGTTCAATATAATTTATCAACTCATCAATTACTGAAGAAGGTGGAATTAAAGATGCGTCTTTTGCACTTTTCCCAATATAGCTTATGTATAAATATTTTTGTGCAGACAATATATTTTCTAAAAACAAATGCTTGTCGTTGTCTTTAACTTTCCGATCACCTCTTTCTCTTTTTTCTTCTATTTTACTAAAACTGATTGGAGATTCTCTTCTTGGAAATTTATCAAAATCCATACCCAGCATAGCTACCACTTTAAACGGTATGCTTCTCATAGGAATAAGTGAACAAAAGGTAATTCCTTTTCCTGAAAATGCTTGAGCCCTTTTATTTACATTAAGAATATTTAAAAAACTATGTCTAAACACTTCGAAATTTATTTCTACATCTTCCAAATCTGTTAATAAAGACAATTGCTCTGTGTATTTGATAAACTGGTGATAATCTTCATCTTCGTGTTCTTTAGATTCAAATACCATGGATTCAACTAAATTGCAGAGGTATTCAGACCAACCCGTAACAGTTCTTTTCTGATATCTTTTAGAAATATTGGATTTTAACACTTGAATAAAATTCCAAAAGCGAATCAAATGCACCGTATCTGTACCTTCACGATTGTCTAATGGCAACAAAACTTCATTTCCATTGTCGTAAATGGGTTCGCCACTTATACAAATGCCCAACATCATCCTCTGTAAACCATATTCCCAACTCACCAATCTGGTTTCATCTTTTACATCACCTTTCCATCCAAATTTAATTCCAGCAGCTTTTACAGTTTCGCGTATAAAGTCAATATCATCTAATCCAAATCTTTCTCTGATATAAACCGACTCTAAAAGTTCCATTATTTCTTCAGCCTTGAAACTGTTTTCGTCAAGATTTAGCAATAACTCTAATGCACTAAAGAAGTTGTTGCCAGATGAAATACTTTCATCTGCAATATTGTAAGGGAAACGTGCATTTATTGGAGCATTGTCAAAAACGGCCCTTATGAAAGGCGCATAAGCATCAATATCACTAACCATTACAACGATGTCTCGAGCAGATAATTTTTCTGTACGCTTATCAATAAGTTCTACTAAATAGTTGTATAAAACTTCTACCTCTCTTACTTGTGTAAAACATGCATTTATAGTTATTGAACCATCATTCACATCCATTGCTGATAATTGATTTCTATCATCCACAGCATTATAGAAAATATCATGTTTAATTTTTTCTAATAATGTGTTGGGCTCATTTGGTTCAACACTTAAACTGTCATCATATTGATTGATGTATTGCTCTTCTTCAAACAATAATGCAAAACTTTCTTTAACTATATTGCCCCAATTTACAAGAAGTGTATTTCCTTGATTTAAGTAATTGAGTGAACTTGGTGCATTTTTGTTTCGTAATGAGATTTTTGCAATTTGCTTTTCCGATAAATCTTCAAGCCAATAAGACGTTGGAGCAGGATTAAGCAAATAAAATTGAATATCAATAAATTGCGATAAATAATTAAACAACTTTAAGTAAAATGGCGTAATTACTGCTATTCCAAAAAAATACAAAACAGGTATTTTCTTTTTAATAAGTTGTACGTTATGATCTTCTTTTAAAGCATTGATAATAGCATTTATTATGGTAGATTTATCTTGAAACCCATTTTCTTTTTTACTTTTTAGTTTTACCCAAATGTATTCTTGCCAATCATTAGAATCAAGATGAGCAGCATTTTTCTTATTCCATTCATCTATCAATTTATGCCGATACATTTGGTATTGATCAAATAGATCTGCAACATTTTCTGCCAAAGCAATCTTTTTAATATCATTGTTCTGATAATAATTTGTAATCGTTGGAAATCTTGAAACAAAATCGGGATCACCCAATTCACGGTAAATCGCCCATTTTAAGTAATCTGCAGAAATACTTGTTTGCGTATCTTTTACGAGCAGAGATTGAAGTAAAAAAACAATGTCGTTGGGTTTATTGAAAGAACAATTTGCTGCAATACCTAAAGAGGCAGCAATATTACTCTTAAGCCAATTGTTTATACCTTCAGTCTGTGTAACTATATGATTTTTATCAAAAACACTTGTTTTAGCAGATTGTAAATTATCTGTTAATTGTTGCGACAGTTTTGAAAGTTGATTGGAAACATAAAGTTGAACACTCATAGTTGCTAAAAGTTTTTTTGTTGTAGGTTAAATTTCGTCAAAGCGGTGCATAATTCCAGAAGCTCTTCTCACGCTTTCTGAAGCTGTTTTTAAAACAATTTCTTCAGTTGCCTGAACAATGAGTTCATCTTTTGCCCGTGTCACAGCAGTATACAACAATTCCCTTGTTAGCAATTTGTTGTCTATATTATTGGGGAAAACCACTAAAATTTTATTATATTCGGAGCCTTGGCTTTTATGAATAGTCATTGCAAAAACGGTTTCCATATTAGCAATATAGGCGGGCAATACTCCACGAATAGATAGATCTGGGTTTTCAAACCAAACTTTTTTTATACCATTTTCATCTGTTCTAATTATTCCAACATCGCCATTAAACAATTTAAGTTCAGCAAAATTTTTAGTTACGATGATTGGTCTATTTTCATAAAAGTCATCGCTGGTATTGATTAGCTTTTTTTGTTGTAAGATTTTTTCAATTTTTTTATTGATTGTATTCAATCCAAAATCTGATTCTCTAATTGCACAAAGCACCCTCAAACTATTTAATTTCTTTAGTGCTTTTGCAATGTCAGGTTCTTTAATATAGGCTTCAAACCCATAAACAAAATCTTCAAACAATGAACTAGAACCATTTAAATCAAGTTGAACCGGAGGTCCTTTTGGTGCGTTAATCCAGATTTTCAAAACAGATTGATCATTATTAATTATTGCTTTACTGAGTTGACCAATGCCACTATCACTTCTAAATCTATGACTCATCATTAATTCAATAACATGACCTGATAGCGGGTGATTGGATTCACTAATATTACTATTACCAATTTTTCTTGTATCATCTATCACAAATTGGTTGATAAACGATGCTATATTAGAATCAAATTGATTTATTGTGCCAAGCGACTTACAGAAATCGCCTAATAAGCTCCCTGCCTCTACAGAAGCGAGCTGGTTTTTATCTCCCAAAAGAATGAATCTTGTTCCATTTGCTATGGCATCAAGCAATTTTGAAAAGATTGCTACATCTATCATTGATGCTTCATCCACAATTACTACATCGTAAGGCAATGGGTTATCTGCATTGTGCTTGAAATAAATAGAATTGGGGATAGATTGTAAAAGTCTATGAATAGTACTTGGCGAAAGATTATTAAATTTCTCTCTAATTTTATCACCAACATTCAAGTTTGTATTTTTTAAAGATTCAGCCATTCTTACTGCTGCTTTACCCGTTGGTGCAGCCAATGCAACACTACAATTTGGATTAATGTGGTATAAAATAGCAAGAATTTTAGCAACTGTTGTTGTTTTACCAGTACCTGGTCCGCCAGTTATAATGGTTAAATTGTTCAGAAATCCTTGAATTGCTCCAACAAATTGCCAATCCGTTTGCTCTAAAACTGGCAAATTGCTTAAATTGTAATCTGCCAATAATGGATTTAAAAATGATTTTATTGAAGCCAATTCATTCATTCTATTTTGTAATACATTAGCCTCACTTTTCAGAATTCTGCCCAATGATTTGAGAATCTTGGTTTCATAATTAAAATAGCGATGCAAATACATTTGGTTTTTATGCACCACAAATGGACGAATGGGATCTAGCGAAGAGGAAACCCACTGTTTATAATCAATAGGATTAGCAGCAAATTGACTTAAATCATTGGGGATTTCATTATTTTTTTGATTTACTTCACCATTATCTATACAGATATGACCTTCGTGTAATCTCTTTGAAACCAAATAGGCAAAAGGTTGCAAACCTAAATCGCCAAAAAATGAAGCAAACTGTCGGTGCACATCTAGTTGTGTATTCATATTATATTTAAAAGGTTATTAAAATGAAACTTAAACTTCTGAAAAGCAAAACTATTATAAATAAAAAGATAGATTAATTATAACAAGCTTGTAACCATTAACCATTGAAGTTAATTTTTATAATGTATTCATTATAAGGATTGGTTGCCATCCACTTATTTAAATTTATCCAAAAGTCAGGAGTCAGATTGTAATCTATTGGCAATCAAAAAAATAGTCATAAAAAAAACCATCCTAAATTAGGATGGTTTTTTGTGATTCCGCTGGGACTCGAACCCAGGACCCATACATTAAAAGTGTATTGCTCTACCAACTGAGCTACGAAATCGTGTTATTTAAACAACTGTTTCACCGTTTTGGGAGTGCAAAGATAGGGAGATTCATTCGATCTACAAACAGTATTTTAAATTATTTATAAAAAAAATTCCTCTGCACCTAGCTAAATCATTTGAATATAAGAATGGAAAATAAACCCTTAACAAAAAACAAGTTAAAAATTAAAAAAGCATTCCGAAGAATGCTTTTTTAATAAATTTTTTTTGATTACCACCAACGATCTGGTGTTTTTTCCTTTGCATATTTTTTTGTTTCTTCTTCAATTTTTTCAATTGGTGAAGGTTTAATTGTAGAAATTAACAAATCAACATTCTCTTCTTGTGTGTTGGTAGCATCTTTATAATGTAATTCCAATTTATCATTTGAAATTTGATCAAGATGCAATGAGTTTAGTGGTTGAGGTTTTAATGACTGAAGAGAATTTGATTCAATAACTTCTACAGAATTAAGCTTTTGAAGTAATGAAGAATCAATTTTGTTAGAATTGGCTGAAATCAATAATTCAATTTCACTTAAAGATGTAACCTTTTGAATTATTCCTTTGATAGTAGCTTGAGAATCAACAAATATAGAAAGGGAGGTTACGGAACCCATAACCTGCCCTTCTGGCTCAACTTGTAAAGAATTATAAGCAATAATATTTCCTTTAACAAGGCCCTGAACTACAACATCAGAACCTGAAATATCACCCTCAATAATTCCTGAGTCAGCAATTACAACTTTGCCTTGAACGCATACATTCCCAAAGATATGACCCTCGATTCTACCAGATACATCACCTTTAATGTCTCCGTTGACGACCATATTCTTTGAAAGTGTAAAACTTGAGTCAAGCGAATTTCTTTTAGATACTTCTTTATAACCCATAATTTGTACAAATATTAGTAGAACTATTACCTAAATCGATACCTACAGAAGTTACATCTGCACTATCGGCTAATCTTAGGGCATTATGATAGTAACCTGTAGCTGCAAGATATTCTGGTTCTTTTACAAATTCAATAGGTATAAAACTATTAAATTCACTAATGAACAATTCTTGTAATTGAGCATAATTTACACCACCACCACATACATAAATCTTTTCAATTTTCTCAAAATCTCTATCTGAAATTTTTGATTTAATTGTATCTGAAATGTATTCTTTATAAAATGATGTAAGAATATTCTTTCTAATATGAACCAAATCAATTGTCTTTCTATTTAATATAATAGACCCCCTGATGAATGCCTCATCCAATTGATGGTCTGTAATAAATCCTGTATTGTTATTTTTTTCTAATTCATCTCTTAAATTTTGAATACAACGTACAATTCCAGGGATAGACAAAATTGTTCTTTTGTTTAAACCATCTTCAGTTACTAATCCCATTTCTGAAGTACCAAAACCTAAACTGATCATTAGAAAATTCTTTTCAGGAATTTTATAATGTCTTTTCAAACCTATAACACATGCTGCCAATTCAGGAATTACTTCAAATTTCTCGATTTCAATAATCTTCTTTTTAATTTCACCATCTTTAATATAGGTTGATGTATCGTATTCGATTACAAAATTCTTTTGAGAAAGTAATTTTTCCAAACCATCTCTGTATTGGCTAAAAATAACAAATGGAAAGCCTAATGATAAACATATTGTATCGCTAGCATTTTTACAGCTAAATAAAAGGGCTGCTTTTAATAGTACTTGAAAATCTATATCCTCTGGGCTTGCATTTACCAAACGATGAGGATTTCTACCCAAATCACGGCAGGCTGCTCCAACCAAATACCAAGAATCTCCGTGCTTGATTCTAATGCCATTCAGTAAATTTGATGAAGCTACGGGAATTTTCCCATAAGATGTTTCTAATAAAGAAGTAAAACCAGTAATGTTCATAATAATTGTTTTAAAAGAATAAAACGAAAATAAAAATAAATATTGTGAAATTTCTAAATAAATAATTGTAAAATACTCAAACTTAACATCTCACTAATTTTTGGCACATATATTTTGCACAATTCTTATGATAGGATTCAGAGGTAATTGTTTCTAGTTTTAATAATATCAACTTAGAATTTGAGCAAAAAAAACAGAACAAAAATTAATTAACAATCTCCCTTGTTTAGTGGGATGTTTAAATTTTAATATTTGTAGAGTTGGTGTTATCAAATCTCACTAAATAAAAAATTAAAGTTTTATTCAGTGAGATATTTTTCACGAATTAGATGATAAATATATTTTATTTTATTATGATTTTAAATTTTAGTAACTACAAAATCACTACAAACTAAAATTTTACAATTTTAGAATAATACAAAATTCTAAATAATATCCTCTTTTTTTAAAAAAAATTCAAATTATATAGTTTTTTTAGTCACAAAGTATTTATTTTCAATATTTTAAAAAGAAGTTAGTTTTTTTTAAAAGGCTCTTAATCAAATATCTTTCATTGTCTTCTCTTTATCAATTTTGCTTAATTTTGTTCATATATTTAAAGAACACAAGCTAACCAACCTACTTATTACTATGCCAGTAATTACAATAACTTCAGAAATTGGGTATAAAGATTTTTTAATCGGTGCCATTAAGGGCAGGATTCTGACTTTAAACCCATCTTTCAATATAATAGATATAACACATCACCTAACTCCATTTCACTATTTGGAAGCAGCATATATTTGTAAAGGTGCTTTAACACATTTTCCGCCAGGTTCTTTTCATCTAATTTTATCAAATTTATTTCACACACCACCTAAACAACTTCTTGTAGCAAAAGTTGGACATCAAATAATAGGTATTGCAGACAATGGATTAATTTCTATGATTTTTGAAGAATCATCTTATCAAGTTTATAGCATTTCTTTACCGTCTACTGAAAATGTTACAGTTTTATCTTGTATAACCCGATGGATAGAAGTTTTTAATCAACTATTAAATGGTTCAAATTTAGAAGAAGTTGGAATACTAACAGATTCTTATAAAAAAAACGAACCCGTAATACCCTTAAAAGGTCCAAATTACCTTGAAGGAAACGTATTGTTTATAGATCAATTTCAAAATTTGGTTATAAATATTACCCAAAAAACATTTGAAGAAGTAAGAAATGGCAGAAATTTTAAAATTATTTTCAAAAGAAATGAAACAATTAATAAAATTAGCTCAAATTATGCCGATGTTCAAGAAGGTGAAAAATTAGCAATGTTTAATGCAGCTGGCTACCTTGAAATTGCAGTAAATAAAGGAAAAGGGGCTTCATTGTTTGGACTTCAAACACAACATAATTTAAGTTCATTGGATTCTCCCGTTTCAAATTCAAGAATGTTTTACCAAATGGTGCGTATAATCTTCGAATAATCTTTTCTCAAATTGGCAATTTAGCAGATTTGTTTTAGGTTTGCTTGCTGTTTTTAAAATACGCTAGTAACAATATGAGTTTCAAGAAAATCAATAACATTACCGGTTGGATCGTGTGTGCCATTGCCTCTTTCGTTTATATCCTTACCGCTGAAGCCGGCGGAAGCCTTTGGGATTGTGGCGAATTTGTTTCAAGTTGCTTTAAACTTCAAATCCCCCACCCACCTGGTGCCCCTTTATTTGTACTAATTGGTCGTCTATTTATAGTAGCTTTTGGAAATAACCCTCTAAACGCCGCCAAAGCTGTAAATGTTATGAGTGCATTGGCAAGTGCATTTACTATTTTGTTTTTATTTTGGACAATTACACATTTTTCAAGAAAAATAATTCAAAATCAAGCAAACAAACTCCAAGATTTAACAAAGCAACAAATATTTAATATTATGTCTGCTGGTGTAATTGGTGCCCTTGCTTACACTTTCAGCGATTCTTTTTGGTTTAGTGCCGTTGAAGGTGAGGTTTATGCACTCTCTTCTTTATTCACCGCTCTAGTTTTCTGGATGATTTTAAAATGGGAACACAGTGCCGATGAACCTGGTGCTGACAAATGGATTATCCTTATTTTCTTTATGATGGGATTATCTATTGGCGTTCACCTTCTAAACTTACTTACTATCCCTGCTATTGTAATGGTGTATTACTTTAAAAAATACAAGCCAACGGTACCAGGTATTATTTGGGCTTTTGTTATAGGTTGTATCATAGTCGGAATTACTCAAAAAGTAGTTATTCAATATACTATTAGTGCTGCTGGTAGTTTTGACATCTTTTTTGTAAACAACCTAGGATTGCCATTTTTTAGTGGATTTATCTTCTATTTTGTTTTACTTACTGTATTAATTGCTATTGGAATAAGGTTGTCGTTTGAACAACAAAAACCAACTTTAAAATTCAACATTTGGCTGCTTTTAACATTAGTAACAATTCTTTATCCTTTTATAGCAAGTGGAGATAGCGTTTTTGGAATCATAAAATTGATTGTAATAAGCGTGGCAACTTTCTTATTGGGTAATTATGGCTACAAAGCTCTTCAAAAAAATCCAATGTTTTTAAAGCTGGCATTATGGAGTTTCACCTTTATGTTGTTGGGCTATTCTACTTATATCACTACAATGATACGTTCTAGTGCAGATCCTTCTGTGGATATGTATAATGTAGACAACCCTATGAGCTTAGTTGGATATCTTGGTCGTGAACAATATGGTGATTTCCCATTACTTTATGGACAAGTTTTTACCGCTTCGCCTGAAGAATACAAAGAAGGCGATAAAAAATACATCAAAGGAAAGGATAAATATATTTACAGTGGAAACGATGTAACCCCTAAATATGCTGCTGATGACATGATGCTATTACCAAGGGTTTGGGATGCAAGTAACGATCAAGGACATGCAGATTTTTACAAACGTTGGCTTAATTTAGAAGATGGAGAAAAGCCAAATCAAAGTCATAATATTCAATGGGCAATGAGTTACCAGATAGGTTGGATGTATCTCCGATATTTGGGTTGGAATTTCATAGGAAAACAAAACGATTTGCAAGGTTTTGGAAACGTAAGAGATGGGAATACAATTACAGGAATTTCATTTATAGACAATTTTTTACTTGGTGATCAATCTAAAATGCCGAGTAGCTTAACGCACAACAAAGCAAACAACAAGCTCTTTGCTTTCCCTTTAATTTTAGGTTTGTTGGGAATGTTTTACCATTTTAAGAAACACTTCAATGATTATTTAATTACCATGTTGATGTT
The DNA here is from genome assembly GCA_945871875.1 of Sphingobacterium thalpophilum. Taxonomy (GTDB): domain Bacteria; phylum Bacteroidota; class Bacteroidia; order Chitinophagales; family Chitinophagaceae; genus Pollutibacter. Next base: position 12,345 of record CAMBYC010000017.1, on the reverse strand, counting down.
CTTTTTTACTGGTTTAGCAATTGTTTTCTATTTAAATCAGGCAGGAAACCAACCAAGAGAACGAGATTATGCTTATGTAGGTTCATTTTATGCTTTTGCAATATGGATTGGAATTGGGGTGATGCAGATAAAAGAATGGATGCAGAAATACTTAAAAGAAAACTTAGCCAATATTTCAGCAGGTTTGGTTTGTTTACTTACTGTACCTGTTTTAATGGCATCTCAAGAATGGGACGATCACGATAGAAGCAAAAAAACTTTGGCTGTTGATTTAGCAAAAGATTATTTAGAAAGTTGTGCTCCAAATGCAATTCTCTTCTCATTTGGTGATAATGATACCTACCCATTATGGTATGCTCAAGAAGTTGAAGGAATCAGAAAAGATATACGTGTTGTCAATTATAGTTTGTTGGGTATTGATTGGTACATCAACCAATTGAGGTATAAAGTGAACGAAAGTGATTCTATTGATGTAATTTGGAGTAGAGAACAAATTGAAGGATCTAAACGTGATTACATTCGTTATGTAGAAAAACAGGGTGTTTCTGAACTTAACAGATATGTTGATTTGTATTCTTTGATGAAAGATTTCATCGGAAGTGATGAACCAAACAACCAAGTTGCGATGAGCGACGGTAGTTCAATGAATTTTTACCCCGTAAAAAAAGTTAGTGTTCCTGTTGATAGCAATTTTGTTAGATCAAATCACACCGTTAATGCAGACGATAGTGTTGTAAGTGCATTAAGGTTTGAAATCACCAAGAACGTATTGATGAAAAACGATATGGCTGTACTCAATATTATAGCTGCCAATCGTTGGAAACGTCCAATATATTTTACTTCTCCTGGTTCTCAAGGCATGGGTTTTGATAATTATTTAAGAAATGATGGAATGGCATATCGTTTGGTTCCCGTGTTAAACAATCAAAACAATGCAGTTAACGGAGCATGGGCATATCAAGTAATGAAAGAAAAATTCATGTTTGGAAATGCAAAAACTCAAGGAGTTTATTTTGATGAAGAAAACCGCAGACACTTAATTAGCATCCGAATGGCTTATGCAGATGTAGCTTCTAATCTTGTAAGTAAAGGCAAAAATAAAGAAGCCAATGTATTGCTAGAAAAAGTTGATGCTGGTATGTCTGATGAAAATATGCCTTATGGAATGGTAAGTAGAGGAAACCAACACGATATCATCAGTGTTCAAATGGCAGATGCTGCATTTAAAGCAGGAAATTTGAAATTGGCAAATAAAATAGTTTCAAAAACTAAAAAAGATGTTGAAGAACAACTCAATTATTATGCAAATTTAGGAGGAATGTCTGCATTAGAATTGAGAAAAGGTGTTCAAGATATTATGGAAAGCAAAGGAGATAATTTAACCAACCGCCAGAAAAACATGTTCAGTGAAATTAGAGTGGCATTAGGATTGAAGGATTATCTTGACAATATGGAAAGAATGTACCAAACTGCTCCGACAACAGAAAACCCTGCGAACATTTTGAACAAATAAAGTGTTTATAAGGGTTGAATCATTATTCTATTTGCACAATGCAGTTAAAGTTATAATTGTATTGTGCAAATAGAATTTCTGAAAACGAAGAAAATCGTTATTGGTTTTGATTTTTTATAGTGTTAATCTTAAACTAAGATTATGATAGGTTTTCAATTCAGCCCTTTTGACCCCAACGCACAAAACCAGTCTACTTTTGATAAATTATTAGAACTGTTTAACCAATTGCTCACCTATACTAGCGGTGATGCAAGCGAAGCTTTAAGTTGGCTTACTCAATTAGACAAAAAGTACAAACTCACTACCAAAGATTATGGTATTGGTGAATTTATTGATGAACTTAAAGAAAAAGGATTTATCAACGAAAACAATCAATCTGGTGAAATAAAAATCACTCCAAAAACAGAACAGGCAATTCGAAAGAAAAGCTTGGAGGAGATTTTTGGGAAGTTGAAAAAATCTCGAAACGGAGAACACCAAACCTTTAAACCTGGCATTGGGGATGATACCAATCCAGAAACAAGGGCATATCAATTTGGAGATTTATTGGAACAGATTGACTTTGTTAGTTCTATTAGAAATGCACAAATCAACCATGGCATTGATGCATTTAGTATGCATGAAGATGATTTGATGATTAGAGAATCAGACTTCAAAACACAAACATCAACTGTTTTGATGATTGATATCTCCCACTCTATGATTTTATATGGTGAAGACCGTATAACGCCAGCAAAAAAAGTGGCAATGGCATTGAGTGAATTGATCACTACAAAATATCCAAAAGACACACTAGATATTGTTGTTTTTGGAAATGACGCCTGGCCCGTTGAAATAAAAGATATCCCATATTTACAAGTTGGCCCATTTCACACCAATACAGTAGCAGGTTTAGAATTGGCAATGGATATTTTAAGAAGAAGAAAAAATCCCAATAAACAAATCTTCATGATTACCGATGGGAAACCTACTTGCTTAAAAATTGGCAAGAAATATTACCAAAACAGTTTCGGCCTAGATAGAAAAATTACAAGCAGGTGCCTCAACTTGGCAGCACAATGCAAAAAACTAAAACTACCAATCACAACATTCATGATTGCTAGTGATCCATACTTACAAAATTTTGTAACAGAATTTACCGAAACCAATAATGGCAAAGCTTATTTTGCGAGTTTAGACAAATTGGGTTCCTTCATTTTCAGGGATTTTGAAAATGGTAAAAGAAAAACATTATATTAAACATATTTTTTTATAGCAGGCAATTATCTAGCATAGATTTAAAGCAATTATGATAAAAACATTAGGAGAACTCAAAAAAAGTGGCTACGTTTCCAAAACAATTAAAGAAGAAGTAAGAGAAAATCTTATAAAAAAATTAGAAGAAGGCAAAGAAACCTTTCCAGGAATAGTTGGTTACGAAGATTCAGTTATACCAGATACAGAAAGAGCATTGTTATCTAGACATAATATATTATTTCTTGGTTTGCGTGGACAAGCAAAAACCCGTATTGCCAGACAGATGATAGATTTGTTAGATGAATCTATCCCCGTTGTAGAAGGAAGTGAAATCAATGACGACCCATTTCATCCAATTTCTAGTTATGCAAAACAATTGATTGCAGAAAAAGGCGATGAAACGCCAATTGTTTGGTTAAACAGATCTGAAAGATATGGAGAGAAATTGGCAACACCAGATGTAAGTGTGGCTGATTTGATTGGAGATATCGATCCAGTTAAGGCTGCTAACCTCCGTTTGAGTTTTGCAGATGAACGAGTGATTCATTATGGAATTATTCCAAGAAGCAATCGCAGCATCTTTGTAATCAACGAATTGCCAGATTTACAAGCTAGAATTCAAGTGGCACTATTTAATATTTTACAAGAAGGAGATATACAAATTAGAGGTTTCAAACTGAGAATGCCTTTGGATATACTTTTTGTATTCACAGCAAACCCTGAAGACTATACAAACCGTGGCTCGATAGTAACTCCTTTAAAAGATAGAATTGAAAGCCAGATTTTAACCCATTATCCTAAAACCATCGAGCAATCACTTGAAATTACGGCTCAAGAAGCCCATATTCACAAAGCACAGCTTGAAAAAGTTGTAATGCATGATATCGTAAAAAGATTAATCGAACAGATTTCTTTTGAAGCAAGAATCAGTGAATTTGTAGACCATAAAAGTGGTGTTTCCGCACGTTTAACCATTGCCGCATCAGAGTTGGCTTATAGTGCAGCAGAAAGAAGAGCAATACTAAAAAAGGAAAAAAATACTCAGGTTTGGATAAGCGATCTAGTAGGAATAATACCCGCTATAACTGGAAAAATTGAATTGGTTTATGAAGGAGAGCAAGAGGGACCTTTCCAAGTGGCATACAACCTTCTAGAAAAAACTTTCCGAACTGTTTTTGGACATTATTTCCCGAGCCCTGAAACCAAGAAAAAAAGAGGTAAAGAACCAGCAGTTGAAAACCCTTACCGCAGCGTAATTACTTGGTTTGATAAAGGCAATCACCTTGATGTTTTATTCAATGCACCAGACAAAGAGAAAATACAAGATTTGTATAGTGTTGATGGATTATATGGAATAGTAAAAAAATACTATCCACAAGCAAACGATAAGGAAAATGCCTTATTAATGGAATTCATCTTACACGGTTTGGCAGCACATTCTTTAATTAGTAAGAAAGTATTAGATGGTAAAATTGAATTCAAAGATTTAATGGGCTCAATGCTTAATTTAGGTTCAACGTCTTACCGAGAAGATGATGAATTTGATGAAGATAATAATTAAATAATAAAAGGGGTTCAATTTAATTGAACCCCTTTTATTATTTAATTAAGTTTTGTGTTTATTTAGAACCTGTATCCCAAACTAAACCCAAAATAAGGTATTAAGGAAAATCCATCACTAAAATTCATTAAAGGATCAAATGCGATTCTCCAAGTAACGTTCTTTTGCTTGTAGGTTTGACGACGGTATCCAAAAGTAGCAAATCCCAATAAAGCACTTCCATCAATAATATCACTTGTAGCTGCTGTAAAATAAGAAATGCCGCCTCCGACCTCTAAATAATTTCCATTTCTACCTGCTAAATAATTTAAACCTACAGGTATTGAAACAACACCCTCACCATTTGAAAAAACTGCACCCATACCAACCCTCATACCCAATCCCTTTTCTTTTTTACCAAAACGGGTATCATAATTTATAGTGTAAAAAATACCAGGACCAAGTAATTCTGCATAAATCTGTTGTGCATTAACGGTAGATGGAGGAATAAGTTCTTCCTCTTCTTGCTGTTTCTGGGCAATAACAAATGATGCTACAAAAAGACTAAGGGTAAAAATGAATAGCTTTTTTTTCATATTTCGTATGGGTTTTGTAAAAAACGTTAAATGATAATAACTTCTCGCTCCAAAAATATATTAAATTTAGACTGTACACTAATAATTATTTCTTCACTCAATTGATAAATGTCATCACCATTTGCATTTCCATAATTTACCAATACAAGAGCTTGCTTAGGGTGTACTCCAGCTTCTCCCCTTCTAAAGCCTTTCCATCCTGTATTTTCAATTAACCAACCCGCAGCTATTTTAATTCCTGATTCAACTTTATACCCTACAATTTCAACATACTGCTGTTTTAAAATTTCAAATTGTTCTTCAGAAATGGTTGGATTTTTAAAAAAACTTCCAGCATTACCAATTTGTTTTGGATCGGGCAATTTAGATCTGCGTATATTAATTACCGCATCTGCAATGGAGCGTATAGACAAATCTTTTACACCCATTTTTTCCAGCTCTTGCTCAATAGCACCATATTTGGTTTGAAAATCTGGAACTTTATTCAATTTAATAGTTACTGTACAGATTACGTATTCGCCCTTATACTCATTTTTAAATACAGAATCGCGGTAACCAAACTTACATTGCGCTGCAGAAAATTGATGGATTTGTTGGTCAGACCATTTATACGCTTCTAGTTCAAATAAAACGTCTTTCAATTCAACTCCATAAGCCCCAATATTTTGAATGGGTGCTGCCCCTACTGAACCTGGAATCAATGCAAGATTTTCAACACCACCATAATTGTGTGCAATGCAATACTCTACAAAATCATGCCATTGCTCTCCCCCACCTGCTTTTATATATACATAATTTGCATCTTCAGCTACTTTTTCAATGCCTTTAATTTGATTGCTGTAAACATATCCATCAAAATCATTTTTGAACAAAATATTGCTTCCGCCGCCTAAAACCAATCGATTTTCATTTGAAGGTTTATCCAATATCTTTAAATCTTCAACAGAATGAAATGTTGCAAAATACTTTGCCGATACATGCATCCCAAAACTGTTGTAGCCCGTTAAATCAACATTTTCTTCCCACTTCAACATATTCATATAATTGGTTAAATTGGATCTACATCTAGTTGCACAAAAACAGAACGCAACTGTTTATCCGATTGTAGCAAGGCGATTTGAGCTTTAATTACAGATTTTGCATGAGCAACACTTGCAGAATCTCTTTTTACTTTCAACAACAATTCAACAATATACATGTTTCTAACCCTACCGACTACTGGATCTGCGGGACCAGTTACTAGATTTCCAAAAGATTGGATGAGTGCATTAGCGATAGTTTGTGCAGCAGCTTCAGCCACTTGTTTAATTTTATGTTTAAATCTAAATTGTATCAACTTAAAAAATGGAGGATATAGAAAATCTCTGCGGGCTTCGATTTCTTTGTCGTAAAGCTTTTTATAATCGTGTGCTCTTACCCAATGTAAAACTGGATGTTCAGGATTTGTGGTTTGTATCAAAACTTTTCCTTGTAAATCTTTTCTTCCAGCTCTTCCACTCACTTGCTCCATCAATTGAAATGCCCTTTCATTTACCCTGAAATCGGCAAAACTCAACAACCCATCTGCATCAAGGATGCCTACCAAATGTACATGATCAAAATCCAATCCTTTTACAACCATTTGAGTGCCAACTAAAATATCGAGGTTTTGTTGTTCAAACAATTGAATCAATTGATCGTGTGCAGATTTTCCTTTAACCGTATCCATATCCATCCTAGCAATACGGAAATCTGCAAACAATTCCGTGAGTTGTTCTTCAATTTTTTCAGTACCAAAATTCTTTTCAATCCAGTTTACGGAGCCACATGCTGTACAAGTTACTATGCGTTGATAGGTATTGCCGCAATAATGGCATTGCAGTTTGTGTTGAAGTTTATGAAAAGTTAGGGTAACATCACATTGCTCGCATTGAGGGATAAATCCACAGGTACCACAAATAAGATAAGGAGAATAGCCTCTGCGGTTTTGAAACAAGATAACTTGTTTTTTATTCAAAACTGTAGAATTGATGGCTTCATGCATTTGAGGAGAAATCATCAACTTCCCCTTTTCTTTTCTAGGGACAGTTTTTGTATCTATAATTTCAATTTCCGGTAATAATACGTTTCCAAAACGCTCTTTTAATTCAACCAGTCCGTATTTTCCGTTTGTTGCATTGTAGTAAGTTTCAATAGAGGGAGTTGCACTACCCAATACAACTTTTGCATCAATTTGGTGGGCATAATAAATAGCCGCATCGCGTGCATTGTAGCGAGGTGCAGGGTCTTGCTGCTTATAAGAAGGATCGTGTTCTTCATCCACAATGATTAAACCCAAATTAGAAAAAGGTAAAAACAATGAAGATCTAGCTCCTAAAACAATCTTTACAGATCCCTCTTTTACTTTATTCCAAATTTCAACCCTTTCATTTGGATTAAACTTCGAATGATATATGGCAATATTGCCGCCAAAAAACTTTTGTAAACGTCTAATGATTTGTGATGTCAATGCAATTTCGGGCAACAAAAACAGAATCTGCTGGTTGCTGTTCATATATTGCTCCATCAACTTTATGTAGATTTGGGTTTTACCAGATGATGTTACACCATGCAATAAACAAACTTTTTTTACTTCTAAACTTGCTTGAACTTGTGTAAGTGCTAATTGTTGAGCGGAAGAGAGTTCAAAATCAATATTCAATTGTTTGGGCAAATAACGGATTCTATCAACAGCCAATTTTTCTATTGTTAAAACACCTTTATCTGCTAGGCCTTTTAATTGTGCCTGAGAAGCACCGGCTTTTTTCAACAAATCAGATTGTTTTACTTCTCCATTTGTTTTCACTAAATGGAGATAAGCCATCAACAGTTCAAGTTGTTTGGGAGCCGCTTTGCTTAAACTGTTCAATAATGGTTCAAGTTTTTCTTCTTGTTGATAAGATTGTTGTAAGAATACGAAGCTCTCTTTTTTTTCTGTATATCGTTCTTTTAAAGTTTCCCAAGCCCAACAAACCTTCTTTTCAATTAATCTTTTTACAACAGGATAAACTTGAACAATATCAAGAATATCTTGAACTTCAGTAAGTTTTAATTCTTTTTTCAACAACAAAGCTTCAGCAACAAGATACTCGCTATCGTCTAACTCGCTAAAATCTTCTCCAAAATCTTCGTTATACAAAAGAGAAGTTTCGCTACTCAATTTAAAATTAGAAGGCAGAGCTGCTGCCATAACATCCCCTTCGGCACATAAATAATAATCGGCTAACCATTCCCACAATTTAAGTTGTTGTTCATTTACAACAGGTTCAGTATCCAACACATTTTCTATAAACTTAGGTTCAAAACCAATTGGCTTTTCTACAGTTATTAATTTTACAATGCCGGCATATTTTTTTTGTTTGCCAAAAACCACTTCTACCCTCATTCCAACTTTAATGTTTTCCTTAAATGATTCAGGAATAGCATAAGTATAAACTTTAGGCAAAGAAAGCGGTAAAATGATGGCTGCATACATAGATTGGTACCAAAAATAAGCAAAAGGGAAGAATTATAAATTATGAATTATAAATTATGAATTATGAATCAATTTTATTTTTGGAAGATTTTTAGACATCCTTAATTAATTAGAAATACTCCATTAAAACGTCACATTAGTTGTACAATTATCATATTTTTACAAATTGAAACCGATATATTTATATATAATTCATAATTCATAATTCATAATTCATAATTCATAATTCATAATTTATAATTCATAATTCATAATTCATAATTCATAATTCATAATTCATAATTCATAATTCATAACTCATAACTCATAACTCATAACTCATATAGATGTCTTTATCAAGCACAATCGCCTTTCACACCCTAGGATGTAAATTAAATTTTTCAGAGACTTCAAGTATTTCTAGGTTAATGGAACAGGAAGGATTTGAGAAAAAAGGTTTTGATGAATTGGCGGATGTGTATGTAATCAATACTTGTTCTGTAACAGACAATGCAGATAAAGAATGCAGACAATTGGTTAGACGAATTCAACGCAAAGCCCCTGCTGCAATGGTGGTTATTACAGGATGTTACGCACAACTTAAACCCAAAGAAATTGCAGCTATTCCAGGTGTAGATTTGGTTTTGGGTGCGGCTGAGAAATTCAACCTTCCTAAACATATTCGTGAATTGGCAAAGGGTGATGCAGCAAAGATTTCAAGTTGTGAAATTGAAGAAGTAAATGGATTTAATGCATCTTGGTCTGTGAATGATCGTACACGCACGTTTTTAAAAGTACAAGATGGTTGTGATTACAATTGCAGCTTTTGTACCATCCCGATGGCAAGAGGGAAAAGCAGAAGCGATACCATTGCAAACGTGGTAAAAAACGCAGAAGCACTTGCTGAAAGTGGTGTAAAAGAAATCGTATTAACTGGAGTAAATCTTGGCGATTTCGGCAGAGGAAATGAAGGTGGAAAAATTCAGAATGAAGACTTTCATCAATTGTGCATAGCCTTAGACAACGTTATTGGAATCAAAAGATTTAGAATATCGTCAATTGAGCCCAATTTGCTTACAGATGACATCATTAGATTGGTAGCTGCAAGTGGTAAGTTTATGCCGCATTTTCATATTCCTTTACAAAGTGGCAGCAATGCAGTTTTATCTTTGATGCGTAGAAGATACAAACGCGAACTTTATTCAGAGCGGGTTAAGTTGATTAAAACCCTAATGCCACATTGCGCCATCGGGGTGGATGTAATTGTTGGTTTCCCCGGTGAAACAGATGAGCATTTTCAAGAAACAGTTGAGTTTTTAGAAAACCTAGACATCTCTTATTTACACGTTTTTACATATTCTGAGCGCGACAATACCAAGGCACTGGAAATTAAACCAATTGTGCCAATAAATGTAAGACATCAACGCAATAAAATATTGCGACAATTAAGTTACCATAAAATGGAAGCTTTTACAGCAAAACATAGTGGTCAAAAAAGGAAAGTATTGTTTGAAGGCAATGTAAAAACCGGAATGATGGAAGGATACACAGACAATTACATCAAAATATCAATGCCTTTTAATGCTGAATGGGTGAATCAAGAAATTAATTGCACCATTTAAAGGGGAAATTACAAGTTCATTTTAAGTTTATTATTAAATTTTTCCCAAAAAGAGTAATGTAATTGATTAAAATGCTGTACAAATTGTAAATTACCGACTCAAAATAGTTGAATTGAAATTGGTTAGATTTTTATTTTCAATATGTACCTAAATGTATTTAATTATCAAACCCAAACCAACGCAATATTCTTTAGTAGCGTCTTTAAAATACAAACAATTTTAGCAAAATATGAAATCATTGAAAGTTTTATTCATTTTGACATTAGTCTTCAGTTTGAATTTACACGCACAAGTAGATACAACAAAGTCAAACAATTTATTAGATGAAATTACTTTAGAAGACAAAGAAGTAGTTCCTTTATTGCCCAGCAGAATGATAATAACCCAGAGATTAATGTGGGGAAAGCATGGGATGATGAGAAACTTTGATAATTTTGAGCTCACACCTGAAAAGCGTCAAAATGAATTAAAATTACGCAGAACGATGTTGGTTACCCACCAAGTATTGGGTTTTGCTACTATGGGTGCTATGATTGCACAAGGAATTGTGGGTGCAAAATTATATAGCAATGGTGGTGAAAATTTAGAAGATTTGCACAAGAATTTAGCAGTTGCAGTAAATACTGGCTATTTTACAGCTGCGGGATTGTCTTTATTTGCTCCTCCTAAAATGGTAAATGAGCGCAAAGGATATAGCAGCATTAAGGTACACAAATGGTTGGCACTGGTTCACATGACTGCAATGATAGCCACCAACGTTTTAGCAGGTCAAACTGAAGGACCAAACGGTGCAACTTACAAACCTTATCACCGTGCTGCAGCATATACAGCATTTGGGGCTTTTGCTGCATCAATGATTATCATCAAATTTTAAAATCCACACATGAAAAAAGTTATTTTGTCTTTATTTGTAATGGCGTTTTTAGCTCAAGGAAAAGCACAAACTCCATCAAACGTAAAATTGTATTGTGATAAAACAAAATCATCCATTAGTTATAGCATGCATCACCCATTACATGCGTGGACAGGTGTAAACAACGAGGTGACATCTATCATTTTAACAGATGAATCAAAAACCAGTATTAGTCAGGTTGCAGTAACTGTAAAACTTGCAAGTTTTGACAGTAAAAATGCGAATAGAGATTCTCATGTATTGGAAGTTACTGAAGGATTAAAGTTTCCGGTAGTTAAATTCAGCAGTACTTCAATAGAAACAAATGGAGATAAATTATCTGTAAAAGGCAATATGACCTTTCACGGTGTTACGCAACCAATTACATTTGAAGCCAATCAAAAGAAGATCAATGACAAACTGGAAATTTCGGGGAATTTTAGCATCAAAATGACGCAGTTTGGCATTGAACCTCCTTCCTTATTGGCGATTCCAACAGATGATGAAATCAAGATGAGTTTTACGGTAGTATATTAAAATACAATTGATTACATATTGATAAACAATTTCTCTTTGCTTCTTCTCACTTTAGGAGCATTTGCAAGAAAATCGTTTGCTTCATCTCTATAACCAAGAGGTAAGAGACAAGCGGCACTAAGACCTTTTGCTTCCAATCCTAAAACTTCGTTAACACCGGCAGGGTTAAAACCTTCCATTGGAGTTGCGTCAACTTCTTCAATTGCAGCAGCAGCCATAGCGAATCCTAATGCTATGTATGCCTGCTTTGCAGACCATTGGAAAATTGCTTCAGGAGTTGATCCATTCACTTTGCCGGCAATCATTTGGGCATATACTTCAAGAGATTCTGCAGAAACACCACGAGCCTCAACAATTTCTTGAATAAATTCTGCAATGTGAGCGGGAGTAACTTCTTTCCAAGGAGCAAAAACCAATATAGCAGAAGCAGAAGAAACTTGAGATTGATTGTAGCAAACAGGCAACAACTTATCTTTTGTAGCTTGATCAGTAACAACAATAACTGAGAAAGGCATTAATCCAAAAGAGCTGGGAGACAAACGAACAGCTTCAAGGATATTGTCTAATTTCTCTTGAGGGATAGCGTTTCCGTTCATTTTTTTACAAGCGTAACGCCATTGTAGGGCTTTGATAAAATTCATGACAATTATTATATTTAAGTGATAATTAAATTGTTAGGTAAAACAATATTAAAAAAATAAAATTCCATTAAATCTTTGTAAACAAAAATTAAACTCAAAAGTTTAATAAAATGATGATATGAAAGTTTTTGAGCATTAGTATAATATTCTAAACAAAATGCTAAGTTTTTTTTGGTAGAATGTAATCTTGTACTATATTTGCACTCCCAACAACGGAATGGGAGTTTAGCTCAGCTGGTTCAGAGCATCTGCCTTACAAGCAGAGGGTCGGCGGTTCGAACCCGTCAACTCCCACA
>CAMBYC010000016.1 GCA_945871875.1 Sphingobacterium thalpophilum | reverse complement strand
GACGAACTTTTGAAAGCCATTGAATTGCAACGCAAATCATTAATAACTGATAATTATCAAACTATCCAAAATTTTACAGCATTAAAATCTTCTTTTATTGATAATTCAGCTCTTGAAAATTATAATGGTTTGTATTATAGACTAAAACTATCAGATAAAGACAATAAACCAACTTATAGTAAAGAAGTATATGTTTCAAAATCTACATCAAATAATGTAAGTTTTAATTTAAACAAAAGTGTTTTAACAATTAATATTAAAGGAAATTCTAGAGGAACGATACAGATTTGGCAAACAGATGGCAAAATGTATTATCAAACTGCATTAAATCAGTCAAGCAACTCAATTTATTTAAACAATTTGAAATCTGGAATTAATATTGCAATGGTGAAAGTGGATGGTGTTAATTATAGTTACAAGTTTCTAATTAATTAATATTGAAAAACAATAATGCTTCTTAATTATAGAAGTTAAAATAAAAAAGCAATCTTCCAAAGAGATTGCTTTTTTATTTGTGCCCAAGACAGGATTCGAACCTGCACACCCGTTAAGGCTCTACCACCTCAAGGTAGCGTGTCTACCAATTTCACCACCTGGGCAGTTCGGCTGCAAATGTAGTGAAATAACTGCTATTGTTAAAATTCTATCACTTTAATCACTTAATAAATTAATACCTTGCATACGGTAATCATCCTTTAAGTTAATTTGTTAAAAATATGTCGGAATCTTTGCATCCATTTGAGAGGCTAGTTGGAATTATGAACGATTTAAGGGAAAAATGCCCTTGGGATAAAAAACAAACTATTGAATCATTAAAGTCAATGACAATTGAGGAAACCTATGAATTGGCAGATGCAATTCAAGACAAAGATTGGAATGGGATAAAGGAAGAATTGGGTGATATGTTGCTTCATATTGTTTTTTATGCCAAAATAGGAGAGGAGCAACAAGCTTTTTCTATGGATGAAATCATCAATGGGATTTGTGAAAAGTTAATTCGTAGACATCCTCATATTTATGGCGATGTTAGAGTTGATAATGATGAAGATGTAAAAAGAAACTGGGAAAAAATCAAATTGCAAGAAGGGAAAAAATCAGTATTGGAAGGCGTGCCAAATTCTTTACCATCTTTAGTTAAGGCTATGCGTTTGCAAGAGAAAGCTAAGCAAGTTGGTTTTGAGTGGGATAATATACATCAGGTTTGGGAAAAAGTACAAGAAGAAATTGGAGAATTAAATGAAGCCATTGAAATAGATAAAGCTGTAAATTCTACTCAATCTAAAGATCATGTAGAAGAAGAGTTTGGCGATATGCTTTTTTCAATGGTTAATTATGCCCGATTTTTACAATTAGATCCGGATACTGCCCTTGAAAGAACAAATAAAAAGTTTATTTCTAGGTTTAAAAAGATGGAAACTATGGCTGCAACAAAAGATAGATTGCTCCAAGATTTGTCGCTTTCAGAGATGGACCAACTTTGGAATGATATTAAAGCTTTAGAAAAATAAGAATTTTTAAAGCTTTATTCTAATTTAATTTAATTTGTTTCAGTTTTTTTAAATATTCTTCGAAATCAAACAAACTGAAACTGCTCAAATTGAATTGAGGCGTTAATTGTCCTTTTTGAGCAGATAATACTCCATATTTGATATCATCAAATCCCTTTATGGCATGTGCATCGGGATTTATTGAAGTCATTACTCCAGATTCCATCATTTTAGGAAGATGTTGCCAGCTGATATCTAACCTGCGTGGGTGGGCATTTAATTCAATGGCTACATGATGTTGTTTACACGCTGCAATGATTTCGTTAAAGTTTACAGGGTATTCTTTTCTGGATAACAATAATCTTCCAGTAGGATGTCCTAAAATTGTAGTATAAGGGTTTTCAATGGCTTTAAGTAATCTTGCCATTGCTTTTTCTTCATTCATTTTTAAGTTTGAATGAATTGAAGCAATTACCAAATCAAAACTACTTAATACTTCGTCGTCATAATCCAATTGACCGTCATTTAAAATATCACATTCAATGCTTTTGAATATTTTAAACGGAGCTAACTTAATATTAAGCTCGTTTATTTGGGTTTGTTGTTCTACAATTTTATTTTCTTGTAAACCATTTGCATAAAATGCCGATTTACTATGGTCGCTGATTACTAAATATTCAAATCCTTTCGCTTTACATGCCACAGCCATTTCTTCTAAAGTATTGTTGCCGTCACTCCAATTGCTATGGGAATGTATAATACCTTTAATATCAGACTGTTGAATAATTCCATCAAATAATGTTGATTTGGCTTTTTCTATTATTAGCGGATTTTCTCTTAAAAAAGCAGGGATATAATTTAGATTGTTTTGCGAGAATTGTGTTTCATCAGACCTGCCATTTAAAACAGAATATTTATTTTTCCATTCTAGTATAAAGCTTTGACTGCCAATTGTTTCAAATAAAGTTGTTTCAAAATGTTGTTCATCTACAATTAAAAAATTCAATGGAATCTGTTCATTCCCAATAAAACTAAGCGATTCAGAAGACGTTTCGGTTTGATTGATTGCTTGTAATTTGAGAAAATCAATCAAATCATTTTGATTAATTGTAGTTATCCAGTCAAGTTGTTGAATTATTTCGTTTTGTCTTTTAAAATCTCCAGTAATTGAAGTTAATTCATCGGGAAATGATGTTTTTAATACTTTCAATATGTTTTCGGCGTAGGATTCCGTTTCAGCATACAGAAAACTGCCTTGGTTTTTAAAATAAAATTCAATGGAATCTTTTACATTTTGTTGGGTTTTTTCTCCAAAACCCTTGTAGAGCATCAATCTATTTTCTTGACAAGCATAAAGCAATTCACCCAAATTTTCCAATTCCATTTCTTTCCAAATGGTGTTGATTTTCTTGGGACCAATTCCTTTAATGTTCAACATTTCGGTTACTCCTGGTGGCGTATTTTCAAGTATTTCTTCTAAAGCAACGAGTTTGCCCGTTTGAATAATTTCAATGATTTTCTTTGCAGTAGAATCACCTATACCTTTTAGAGCAGCAATTTTATTTGTTTCAAGCGTTGTTAATTCAATGGGGAGTTTTTCTATATTGAATGCTGCAATTGAATAGTTTTTAGATTTAAATGAGTTTTCCCCATTTATATCCATGAGTTTAGAGAGCATTGAAAATTGTTCTGCAATGAAATTATTGTCCATCAAGTGTAATAAGGGATATCAAAAAAGGTATAAAATAATATTATCAATTGAAATTAATCAATTTTGAATAAATTGGTTGGATTGAAAATTATTATTGACTAGTTTATTGTAAAAAACGAGTTTGAAGAAGTGAATTGAGGTAAAATTTGGTATAAAAAAACTCCGACAATTGGTTTGTCGGAGTTCTTGTATTTCAAATGAAATGTTTATCCAGCAACTGCAATTGGAGCAACTGAAATATATGTTTTGTTGTTTCTACTTTTTTTGAATTCAACAAGACCATCAGTTAAAGCGAAGATTGTAAAATCTCTACCTAAACCTACATTTTTGCCAGGATGGTAAGTAGTACCACGTTGACGAACAATAATATTTCCAGATATTGCGGGTTGACCGCCAAATATTTTAACGCCTAAGCGTTTACTTTGTGAATCACGACCGTTCTTAACACTACCTTCACCTTTTTTATGTGCCATGGTGTAAACAATTTAATGATTTTGATTAAGCGATTTGATTAATTTTAATTTGTGTGAAAAGAGTACGATGACCTTTCTTTTTACGGAAGCCTTTTCTTCTTTTCATTTTAAAGGCAATCACTTTGTCTCCTTTGCGATCTCCAATAATTTCTGCGTTTACTTTCACAGAAACTGCTGAACCAACAGCAATTACGCCATCAGTTTCAGTAAACAATACATCTGTAAACTCTACTAAGTCACCAGATTCTCCTTCGATATGCGGTACATACAGGCTCTGACCTTCTGTAACTTTAAACTGCTGTCCGGCTATTTTAACTACTGCAAACATTATATGCCAAAATTTAGGACTGCGAAGGTAATCAATTTTAGTTTTGTAACAAAAAAATATAATAAATATTTTTTGAATTCTGAACTACATTATCTTATCTAAAATTATATTTGTGAAACATCCAGCATTTTTCTTATGAATATTAAGTCATTTCTTGCCAAGCCATTCGCCAACATCGTACACAATAAGGTGCAAAAAAATATGCATTCAGCAGTAGATGACCAGCAAACAATATTGAAAGAGTTAGTAAAAGCTGGGAAATCAACGCTTTTTGGCAAAGACCATCATTTTTCTGACATTAGTAATTATAATACATTCTGCAATGCAGTTCCTATTCGTGATTATGAACAATTCAAACCATACATTGAGCTAATTAAAGAAGGTAAGCACAATATATTATGGAGGGGAGTGCCAATATATTTTGCCAAAACATCTGGAACAACAAGTGGCGTTAAATACATTCCAATTTCAAAAGACTCCATATCAAATCACATTTTAACTGCTAGAAATGCTTTGCTATGTTATATTGCAGAGTCTGGCAACAATAAATTTGCTGATGGGAATATGATATTTTTGTCTGGTTCTCCTGAGTTGGAAAGGGTAGGAGGAATCCCAACAGGTAGGTTGAGTGGTATTGTAAACCACCACATCCCGCGCTATTTAAGAACAAACCAGCTCCCATCTTTTGAAACAAATTGTATTGAAGAATGGGAAACTAAATTGGATAAAATAGTTAAAGAAACAATTCAAAAAGATATGACTTTGATAAGCGGCATACCTCCTTGGGTACAGATGTATTTTGATCGCTTGGTTCAACTCAAAAACAAAAAAGTTAAAGATATATTTCCAAATTTCAGTGTGCTTGTGCATGGCGGAGTTAATTTTGAACCTTACAAGGCAAAATTATTTGAGGCTATTGGAAAAAAAATTGATACAATAGAAACATTTCCGGCATCAGAAGGCTTTTTCGCTTTTCAAGATTCACAACATGTAGAAGGTCTATTATTAAATACTAATTCTGGTATATTCTTTGAATTTATACCTGTTAGTGAAGTGTTTAATGAAAATCCCACACGATTATCTATAGATGAGGTAAAACTTGATACACAATATGCATTAATTATAAACAATAATGCGGGCCTCTGGGGTTATAATATTGGAGATATTGTTAAGTTTGTCTCTCTTAATCCCTATAGAATTGTTGTTGCAGGCAGAATTAAACATTTCATCTCTGCTTTTGGTGAACATGTTATTGGAGAGGAGGTTGAATATAGTTTGATGAAGATTGCTAATGAAGATAGAATTCAAATAGCGGAATTTACAGTTGCTCCTATGATTCAACAAGGGCAAGGTAAATCTTATCATGAATGGTTTATTGAATTTGAAAATATTCCTGAAAATTTAGTTTCTTTTGCAGAAAAGGTTGATATCGAACTCCGCAAAAAAAATATTTATTACGATGATCTAATTAGAGGAAATATTCTCGAAAAGCTGGTAATTAGTCCAATTAGAAAAAATGGTTTTATTGATTACATGAAGGCTATTGGAAAATTAGGTGGTCAAAATAAAGTGCCTCGTTTAAGTAATGACAGGAAAATTGCTGATGAATTATTGCCTTATTGTATAGAAAAGAAAACATTTTAATTATGAATCTATCTGAAAAAGAACCATCTTTTAACAAAAAATCAACAATAGTAGGTAGAATTAAGCGAATTGGAATTTTTGGATCAACAGGATCTGTGGGCAAACAAGCATTAGAAGTAATTGAACAAAATCCAGATAGGTTTTCTGTTGCTATTCTTACTGCCCACACAAACCATATTTTACTAATAGAGCAAGCATTAAAATTTAAACCTGAATTGGTTGTAATTGTTGATGATTCAAAATATTTGATTGTTAGAGACGCACTTGCATCTAAAGAAATTCTTGTTTTGTCTGGTGAAGCTGGGTTGGAAGAAGCAGCTTCAATGGATATTTATGATATGATGTTGGCATCTATTGTTGGTTTTGCAGGATTAAAACCTACATTAAAAGCAATTGAAGCTGGAAAGTCTATTGCATTGGCTAACAAAGAAACCTTGGTTGTTGCAGGTGATATTGTTATGGCAAATGCAATGAAAAGAGGTGTTTCAATTCTTCCAGTTGATTCTGAACATTCCGCAATTTTTCAATGTCTTGCAGGTGAAACGCACAATAAAATTGAAAAGGTAATTTTAACTGCTTCTGGTGGACCTTTCTTAGGAAAGAAACCTAATTTTTTGGTTAATGTTAGAAGAGAGCACGCATTGCAACATCCAAATTGGAGTATGGGTGCAAAAATTTCAATTGATTCATCAACATTAATGAATAAGGGATTGGAAATGATTGAAGCAAAATGGTTGTTTAATCTTCATCCTAATCAAATTCAAGTGGTTGTGCACCCACAAAGTATAATTCATAGTATGGTACAATTTGAAGATGGCAGCATTAAAGCACAAATGGGTTTGCCAGATATGAAATTACCTATACAATATGCAATGGCATATCCAAACCGTATCAACAATAATTTCCCAAGATTTGATTTCACAAGATCTTCAAACCTCAACTTTGATCCACCTGATATTAAAACCTTCAGAAATCTTTATTTGGCAATTCAAGCATTAAACAAAGGTGGAAATTTGCCTAGTATTTTGAATGCAGCCAATGAAATTGTAGTGTATGGGTTTATGAAAAATTTGATTGGATATCTTGATATGACTACAATTATTGAAAAAACAATGGATAAAATTCCATTCATACAAAACCCTACTTTGGAAGAATATTTTCATAGTGACGCAGAAGCACGTAATTTTGCCGCATCTTTAGTAAATATTTAGCAGTTTAACTGCTATATTTGTATTTTGAATTTAAGTTTAGTGAACGTTATGATGAATACATTTCTTGCTATAAATTGGTCTGCAATTGGTCTGCAAGCTGCACAACTAATATTATCTCTTTCAATTTTGGTAATAATGCACGAATTAGGGCATTTTATCCCTGCCAAAATTTTCAAATGTAGGGTTGAAAAATTCTATCTTTTTTTTGATCCATATTTTTCTTTGTTTAAAAAGAAGATTGGCGAAACTGTTTATGGAATTGGATGGTTGCCATTAGGCGGATATGTAAAGATTTCTGGAATGGTTGATGAAAGCATGGATAAAGAGCAGTTAAATGCTGAACCACAACCTTGGGAATTTAGAAGTAAACCAGCTTGGCAAAGGTTAATCATCATGATTGGTGGTGTTTCAGTAAATATTATTTTGGCATTTTTTATCTATGCAATGGTGCTTTTTACTTGGGGCGAAACCAAACTACCAATGAAAAATATGAATGGTGGTATTTGGGCCGTAGATAGTATCAGTACTTCAATTGGAATAAAAACTGGCGATAAAATCATATCAGTTAACAAAAAAGTAGTTACTTATTTTGATGATTTGAATCCCGAAATACTAATGGGAAAAGAAATTCTTCTACAACGCAATGGAGTTGATACTACAGTTTATGTTCCTGAAAGTTTTATTGGACAAGTAGTAGAGCAAAAAAAGCGAACTCCAATTGTACTTCCTAGAATTCCAGCATTTGTTGGTGAAGTAGCAGATTCTTCAGCTGCACAAACTGCCGGTTTAATTGCTAAAGATCAAATTGTTGAAATTGATAGTATCCCAGTTACTTATTTTGATCAAATCAAACCAATTTTGCAAAGTAGAAAAAATCAACAAATTGCAATAAAAGTGAAAAGAGATGGACAAATAATTGCCCTCTCAACTTTAATTTCTGCGGAAGGTCAAATAGGGTTTTTCCCTATGATTCCGAGTAATGATGATTTGGAAAAAATGAATTTTTATAATTTTGAAGTTAAAAAATTCACATTAATTGAATCTTTCCCAGCAGGTTTTCACAAAGCAACAGAAAAGCTATCATCCTATATACAACAGTTTAAGATGATTTTAAATCCAGCAACAGGTGCTTATAAAGGTTTGGGTGGGTTTAAATCAATGGGTTCTATCTTTCCAAAAACTGGTTGGGATTGGGAAATATTTTGGAATATAACCGCTTTCTTCTCTATTGTTTTGGCTTTCATGAACCTTTTGCCTATTCCTGCATTAGATGGAGGACATGTAGTTTTTACTATTTATGAAATGATTACTGGCAGAAAGCCTGGTGATAAGTTTTTAGAATATGCACAAATAGTTGGAATGATTCTTTTGTTTGGATTGGTATTTTATGCAAACCTGAACGACTGGTTGGGTTGGGGAAGAAGTAAGTAGGTTTTTTAGAATTATTTATCTTTAAATATGCAAAAAAGCGAGATTGTGGTTAATCCATGTATCTCGCTTTTTTTTAAGAATATTTAAAATTTTATATCTCTAATATCTTCTGTATCTCTAGCAATGGGAACACCTTGAGGATTTAAAATTTGTGCTTCTTGTACTGGTGTATTTCCTAATGATTCACCACTAACAATCATTTTATACCCATTTTCATATTCAGTGTAATAGCCACAAGGGAAAGCATAAAATCCGTTTGGCAATTTAACCCTTGTTTGTTGCTGAAATCCCCAACCAATAACTTTTTGGTTTAATATGAATGTTTCAAATGCTGTACTAAAAAGTATATCCATTTATCGTCTTTTTTATTGTAGAAAATTGTCTGTTATAATTTATGAAGCATTTTCAATGTTAAATTTTAAAATTATTGAATTTTTAAGTAAAATAGGGTCTATTATTAATTGGATTGATTAAAAATAAAAAACGTCTTGGCATTATTGCCAAAACGTTTCTAAAAAAAGTGGAGCTGGTGGGATTCGAACCCACGTCCAAACATGAACGCCGTAAGCTTTCTACATGCTTATTTCATTTTTAATTGTCGGAAACTGGCAGGGAAAGAACAAACCAACAAGTTCCGTAGCTGGATGGTCTTAAATAACAGGCACAGCCTACTGTTATAGCAGCTTTTTTCTTTTTGATTCGGCGGTGAGACTTGGCAGAAGCAAGCCCGTCATCACGGCTATAATGGATACGCTAATCTCTGATTAGGCAGCCATGGCAAAAGTATTTTCGCCTTTTAAATTTCTCGTATTCAGATTGAAGTGCTAATTACGCAACGCACTGCATGCTTACCCACAAAGATCTATGCTGTCGAAACCGGTCAGCCCCAATAACTTACAAATGTAAACTTTTTCTCGTTCAAATAAAACCATATAATTTAATTCATTTGCTTAGTTTCTTCAGAAAACTATTTTTTAACAATTTTATATGCTTTTTATTTCTGTCAATTTTTAATTTTATCAATATTAAAAAAATAAATCAATCATAACATCTTAATTTTATCGAAATTAGTCGCGAAGAATTATAATAATGAATATTCAATTAATTAGGCCTATTGCAGTTTTAGATTTAGAAACAACTGGTATTAACTTAGCTACAGATAGAATTATTGAAATTGCTGTTGTGAAAATAATGACAGATGGTACTAAAGTAGTGAAAAGGAAATTGATCAATCCAGAAATGAAAATACCTGAAGCAAGTTCCGCGATTCACGGAATTACCAACGAAATGGTTCAAAATGCTCCAAATTTCAAATCTGTGGCCAATGAATTCAAGCAGTTTTTAGACAATTGCGATTTGGCAGGTTACAATTCAAATCGGTTTGATTGGCCTTTGTTGATGGAAGAGTTTTTGCGTAACAATATCGAATTTGATATGAACAATCGCAAAATGTTAGACGTACAAAAAATTTTCCATGTATTAGAACCTCGTACTTTAGGCGCTGCATACAAATTCTATTGTGGTAAAACCCTTGAAAATGCACATAGTGCTGAAGCTGATGCCTCTGCAACTTGGGAAATCTTATTGTCTCAGATTGAAAAATACCCTCAACTTGGTAATAACATACAATCAATTATAAATTGTATAGGAGATGAACCAATTGTAGATTTTGCTAGGAGATTTATATTTGAAAATGGTATAGAAGTGTTTAATTTTGGAAAATTTAAAGGACGTGCTGTTGCGGAAGTGCTAAAATCAGAACCTCATTATTACGATTGGATGATGAAAGGAGATTTCCCTCTTCATACAAAGCAAAAACTTTCTGAAATATTAAACAGAACAATGTTGAAAAAGTCTTGATTTTATCAATAAACTTAAAATATTTTTTTTGGAAAAATTAGTAATCATACCAACATACAATGAAAAAGATAATATCGAAGCAATTATTCGATATGTTTTTTCAATGCAAAAAAATTATCATATTCTTGTTGTTGACGATAGTTCTCCTGATGGTACAATAGATATTGTTATTAAGCTACAAGCTGAATATCCCGAACAATTGTTTTTAGAAATCCGAAAAGGAAAATTGGGTTTGGGAACAGCATATATTCATGGGTTTAAATGGGCCCTCTCAAGGGAATATGAATATATATTTGAAATGGATGCCGATTTCTCTCATAATCCTGAAGATTTAGAAAGATTATATGCAGCTTGTAAAAATGATGGTGCAGATTTAGCAATTGGCTCTAGGTATGTAACTGGAGGAAATGTTAAAAATTGGCCTTGGGATAGAATTATGATTTCCAAAGGCGGGGCACTCTATACAAAAGTAATTACAAGGATGCCCATAAAAGATCCAACAGCAGGCTTTATTTGTTATTCAAGAAAAGTACTCAATGCAATTAATCTCGATGAAATTTCATTTGTAGGGTACGCTTTCCAAATTGAAATGAAGTTTGTGGCTTGGAAATCAGGGTTTTCAATAAAAGAAGTTCCAATTACTTTTATTGACCGAAGATTTGGAGTTTCAAAAATGAATAAAGGAATTATTAAAGAAGGAATTGGTGGCGTTTTGATGATTCAATTTCAAAGCTTTTTTAAAAAATACAACAAGCAAGTATAAAAGTTTTATTTAGATTTTAATCTGATATAATTTTTACTTTTTAAACTTACAATGAAAAAAGCTTTATTTCAATTACATATTGCTGTTTTTTTAGCAGGTTTTACAGGTGTTTTAGGTAGATTAATTTCTTTAAATGAACTTTTTTTAGTTTGGTATAGATTGTTATTTGCTATTATTCTATTATGGATTTTAAAATATTTTTTTTTCAAATCTGAAATCAAACTAATCCATAAAAGTAGACTCACATTACTGTTAACGGGAGCTTTAGTTGCTTTACATTGGGTTTTCTTTTATGGAAGTATAAAATATTCCAATATTTCAGTTGGATTGGTTTGTTTCTCTTCAATAGGATTTTTTACAGCTATTCTTGAACCTTTATTAATTAAAAGGAAGCTGATTTTTTCAGAGGTTTTCTTCGGTTTAATGGGAATGATTGGCATATATTGCATTTTTCATTTTAACCCTAAGTTCTCAATAGGTATAGTTTTAGGTTTAATTTCTTCACTTTTAGCTGTTTTGTTTACCATTATAAATAAGCAATTATTAAAAACAATCACATCTTTTGATGTCAGTTTGTTTGAGTTTACTGGTGGATTTTTCACTTTGAGTATTATCCTCCCTTTTTATTTTTATTTTTTACCATCCCTTAATTTTATTCCTACTTTTCAAGATCTTGGTTGGTTGATGATATTAAGTGTGTTTTGTACAGTCTTGGCTTTTAATCTTTCTTCTTCGGCACTGAAAAAAGTGTCTTCTTTCACTGTAAACTTAACATTCACCCTTGAACCAGTATATGGTATCCTTTTAGCATTTATGGTTTATAAAGAATACAATGAGATGCATTCTGGAGTTTATTTAGGTATTGTAATCATCTTAATCTCTGTTTTTCTTCAAAACCTTTTGGTATGGAAGTCAAAAACTCATGCCTAATGCTTATTTTTATCCCTAAAGTTGTTTGATTATGAAATATTTGTTGACTTCTTCTTTCATTTTGTTCATTTTAAATTTGTTTGCTCAAAAAGCACCTTTAGATCATTCCGTTTATGATAAATGGCAAACCGTTTCAGAAAAAAAAATAAGCAATAACGGCAGTTGGGTTGTATATACCATTGATCCTCAAGAAGGTGATAATAATTTGATAATTCAATCTTCACAATTTGTTCAGAAAATAACAATTATCCCTCGTGGATACAATGCAACGATTACTAACGACAACCAGTTTGTGGTTTTTCTAATAAAACCTTTATACAATGCAGTTCGTAATGCAAAAATAAAAAAAATTAAATCTGAAGATTTCCCTAAAGACTCATTAGGTATTCTGAATTTAAATACATTAACTATCACGAAAATTGATGGTGTAAAAGCCTATCAAATACCCAAAGATGCAAATGGACTTTTAGCTGTTCTTCTTCAGAAAAAAAATGATAGTGGCAAAAAAAATGGAGTTGAGCCCGTAGATATAGGATCCGATCTATTAATTAAGTACTTAAATAGTGGCAAATCAGCTGTATTGAAAAATATTAGCGAGTTTAAATGGAGTAAAAATGGCAAATTATTATTGGCTGAGGGTAGATATAGTCCTTACTCAGCTGGTTCATTAAATTGTATGTTGGTTTATCGTAGTCTTGAAAATAAAATAGACACCATAAGTAAGCGCGGAAACGAGTTTATGAATTTTGATATTGATGAGAATGCCTATCAAGTTGCTTTTGTGGCAGAAAGAGACAGTTCAATTTCCAACTTGGTGAAGTTTTATAAACTTTGGTATTGGAAAAATGGCATGGATTCTGCAATTGTTTTGGCAGACAAAAATACTGTAGGAATGAAAGTTGGTTGGACAATCAGTCCATTTGCTCAATTAAGTTTCTCTAAATCAGGGAAAAGATTGTTTTTTGGAAATGCTCCAATTAAGGCACCCAAAGATACCAGTTTGATAGATTTTGAACTTGCTAAATTGGATGTTTGGCATTATAACGATGATTATCTTCAGCCTCAGCAATTAAGAAATGTAGAAGCAGCCAATAAAAAGAGCTTTTTAGCTTTAATGGATATCAACAACAAAAAGTTGGTTCAACTTGCAGATGATTCAATTCCTGATATTTTTAGAACTACTGATGGCGATAGTGATTTTGTGCTTGGCGTAACAGATATTGGTCAACGGATTGCTTCACAATGGACTGGGAATACATTAAAATCAATTTTCACTATTGATCTTGAAAGCGGTAAAAGAAATCTTATTAAACAAAATATTTATGGATATGCCAGATTATCACCATTGGGAAAACATGTTTATTGGTATGATGAAAAGCAAAAGCAATATTTTGTTTGGACAAACGGTGCTTTGAATAGTGTTTCAAAAAATGTGTCTTTTAAATTGTATGATGAGACATTTGATATGCCCGACAATCCAAATGCCTATGGTGTAGCAGGTTGGACAACAGGCGATTCTGCAATATTGGTTTACGATAGATTTGATATTTGGAAACTAGATCCTTTCGCTAAAGTTAAACCTATCAATATTACAAATGGACTTGGTAGGAAATTACAAATCAATTATAGATATGTTTCAGTAGATGCAGAAGAAAAAAATATAAATGTACAAGCACCTATTTTGTTGAAAACTTTCAATGAAGTGAATCAACAAAACGGATTGTTTTATTTAGCAATGCAAACCAATTATATCACAAAGGTAATAGAGGGTGATTATGCAATAGGATTTGTTGGAAAAGCAAAAAATGCTGATGTATTTACTTATACAAAAGAAACATGTAAAGCATCTCCAGATGTGTATGTGAAAAATTCGTCAGAAGAGTTGAAATTAAGTGCAATTAACTCTTTCCAAGCTGACTACAATTGGGGAGATGTTGAATTGATTAAGTATAAGGCGTATGATGGCAAGCAGGCTACAGGTATGGTTTTTAAGCCCGAAAACTTCGATTCAAAGAAGCGTTATCCTATGATTTGCTATTTTTATGAAAAACTATCTGATACAAGATATTCATATAGAGCTCCAGCACCAACAAGAAGTAGATTAGATATTTCATTTTTTGTGAGTAGAGGGTATATCGTTTTTGTACCTGATATTCAATATAAGATAGGTTATCCAGGGAAATCTGCTTATGATTATGTTGTTAGTGGAGCCCGGGCAATAGTTAAAAAAGGTTGGGTTGATAGTACAAAAATTGGGCTTCAAGGACAAAGTTGGGGAGGTTACCAAATTGCTTATATCGTTACCAGAACCAAATTGTTTGCAGCAGCATGGGCTGGAGCACCGGTAGCTAATATGACAAGTGCTTATGGTGGAATTCGTTGGGAAACAGGTGTAAATAGGCAGTTTCAATACGAACATACACAAAGTAGGATAGGAGCAACACTGTGGGAAAATCCTAAATTGTATATTGATAATTCGCCATTATTTGCAGTACCAAAAATAACAACTCCAATGGTTATAATGTCTAATGATGATGATGGAGCAGTTCCTTGGTATCAGGGTATCGAATTGTTTACTGCTATGCGTAGGATGGGTAAAAAAGTTTGGTTGCTAAATTATAATGGAGAGAAACACAATCTAGAAGAAAGAAGAAATAAAAAAGATTTATCTATCAGAGAACAACAGTTTTTTGATTGGTTGTTAAAAGGTGAAAAACCTACCCGTTGGATTACAGACGGAGTTCCTGCAACCGCGAAAGGTAAAGATTGGGGATTAGATTAATCGTAAAATAGGTTTAAAAAAAGGGATAAAAACTTAACTTCTTAATTTTAGTTAAGTCTTTATCCCTTTTTTTATAAAAAGAAATATATTTTAGAAAGTTCTATTTATATCAAAACTTTCAAGTTCTTTAACAACGGCAGATAGAAATTTAGACCCTAGGGCACCATCAATTATTCGATGATCGTATGAAAGAGACAAATACATCATATGCCTAATCGCAATCGAATCACCTTCTGCCGATTCAATCACAACTGGTCTTTTTTTAATGGCACCAACTGCTAAAATGGCTACTTGTGGCTGGTTTATAATTGGAGTTCCCATCAAACTTCCGAAAGTGCCAACATTTGTAAATGTAAAAGTGCCATTCTGGGTATCTTCAGGTTTTAATTTATTTATTCTGGCTAAATTGGCAAGTTGATTTACTTTTTTTGTTAATCCTAATAGATTTAACAATTCAGCAGATTTTATTACCGGAACAATCAAATTCCCATTGGGTAATGCAGTAGCCATTCCAATATTAATGTCTTTCTTCAAAATTATTGAATTTTCTTCAACGCTTGAATTTAACCATTTGTATTGTTTTAAACATTTTGCAATAGCTTCAATAAAAATAGGTGTAAATGTAATTTTCTCGCCTTCGCGTTTTTCAAAATCAAGTTTAATTTTTTCACGCCATTGAACTAGATGCGTAACATCCGCTTCAGCAAAGCTGGTAACATGTGCACTTGTTTCCTGACTTTTTATCATGTGATCGGCAATCAGTTTTCTCATGCGGTCCATCACAACTATTTCAGTGTTGCCCTTAGCTATTGTAGGTTGATTCGGTATTGCTGCATTCTCATTTTTATTACTAATAATGGCTTGTGGTTCTTGAATTGGATTTGAAACTGTTTTTTCTTCTGAAATATCATTTTCAATTTTTAATAAATTGGATCCGACATTTTTTTCTGAAATATAATTGAGGATATCTTTTTTTGTAACCCTATTTTCATTGCCTGTACCCACAATTTTATCAAGCTCAAGCATAGTAAGCCCTTCGTTTGCTGCGATATTCAAAACTAAAGGAGAATAAAATCTGAAACCAGTATTTGCCCCATTAGTTTTTGCTCCAGCAGGTTGAAAAGGTATTTCAATTTCAAGATTTTCTTTCTCTTCAATTGTAGTAATTGTTTCAATTGTCTTTGAAGGTTCAATTGCTGAAGTTGTTTCTCCTTTGGTTTTAATCAATGCAATTGTTGCACCTATTGGCACAACATCATTTTCATTAAAAAAGAGTTTTTCTATAATGCCTTCCGATGTTGAAGGAACTTCAGTGTCTACCTTGTCAGTAGCGATTTCTAAAAGTGTTTCATCAGATTGAATATAATCACCCACTTTTTTGTGCCATTTAAGAATAGTGGCTTCCATTATACTTTCTCCCATTCTTGGCATAACCATTTCTACTAATGACATATACAATTCGTTTTTCTAATTGAAGAAAATTGGTCTAAAAAATCGAAACAATCGATAATTAGTTATAAAGATAAAAAAAACATATTAAAGCTAGTTAATGCTCTTGTAAAATGAGTTTTCGCATTTCATTTAGTGCGTTGACTGCTGTTAGTTCCATGTTGCGTTGTCGGTCAAATCTGAAATGAAAAAACTTTATATCAACCTTATTTTTGCTTCCAACACCGATCCATACCCCACCAACTGGCTTATCTGGAGTTCCCCCACTTGGTCCCATAATTCCAGTAGTAACAATTACATAGTCTGTTTTTAATTGTGATAGGGCACCTTTTACCATTTCAGATGCAGTTTCGTAACTCACTGCTCCAAATTTTTCTATTGTTGAAGTTTCTACATTTAGTAAAGAAGATTTTATTTCATTTGAATAACTAATTATTGATCCTTTAAAAAATGCACTGCTTCCAGGAATTGCTGTTAACAAATGGGCTAAATAGCCACCAGTGCAGCTCTCTGCTGTTCCAATGGTTTTGTTTTTTGTTTTAAGCAAATTTGCTAAAACTTCTTGTAATGTAATGTCTTCATCTACCACCAGAACATCTTCAATTTGCTGTTTCAATTGTTGAAATTTGTCTTCAATTTCTTTTTTAGTTTGTTCGCCAGCATATTTTGCAGTTAATCTTAAACGCACCATTCCATAATTAGGCAAGTAAGCCAATTTTATATAGTTTGGTAGTGCTGTTTCAAATACACTGATACGCTCTGCTAAAAAGGATTCACCTATACCAGCTGTCAACAATGTTTTATGGTAAATTGGAACTAATGTTAATTTGTTTTTTAGAGTAGGTAAAACCTGCTCAGTCATCATGTTTTTCATTTCATGAGGAACTCCTGGCATACTAATAAATATGCATCCATCTTTCTCAAACCACATGCCAGGTGCTGTGCCTTTTAAATTTTGGATTGGAACGCACACATCAGGCAACTCTGCTTGTTTTATATTTCTATCTAATAGTGGTCTTTTTAAAAAATTTTCAAAAATATTACGAACGTTAGCCAAAGCGATTTCATCAATTATCAATTTGCCACCAAAATAATCACATAATAGGGGTTTGGTGATATCATCTGCTGTAGGACCTAAGCCTCCTGTAATTAGTACCAATTTGCAATTTTTTGATTCCTCATCAAGTGCATTCCAAATATCTTCCCAAACATCGCCAACGGCTACCCTACGGTGCACCCAAATGCCAATATCATTCAATGCTTTTGCTATCCAAGCACTATTCGTGTCAATGGTTTGTCCAATGAGCAATTCATCTCCAATGGTTATTATGCTAGCATTCACCTCATTGTGCATAGTCAAATTTTAATTATATAAACTATTTACTAAGAATTCCATCCATACTTGCTCTACCCGGACCAATTAAAATAACTACTGCATAACCAACAAGATATAACATTGCGTGTTCTCCCTTTCCAAAAATATCTGAATTGTGTGCCAAACTAACTGCAACGCCCATTGTGATTAATAATAAAAATGCTGCAACCCTGCTAAATAATCCCATTACTAAAAAAACAGAACAGAAAAACTCCGCAAATATGGTTAACAATAAAGATACCATTGAGCCTAAACCCATAAAGTTTATAAAGGTTTTTTGGTATTCACTTATATGCAATAATTTATCATATCCGTGGGGAATCATCAGTACACCTAATCCCAAACGAAGTAAAAGTAATCCAAACCCTATTGTGAAAGGAGTATAACCTATGGCAATCAATTTTTTCATAACACAAAAGTAAAAGCCTTTATTTATTTTTTTAACATTTAATTATTACCATTTTTGTATTATTTGTGAATTAAATAATTGATTTTTAATTTATATATTCCCTTAGCATAAAATTTGTAAGGATAATTCAAATTTGTTATTACATTACATTTTTATAAAAGGTTACCATTGAAATTATTATGATGAAGCAGCAATTGATTTTAATTTGTTTTTTGGTGATTTCTTGCTCAAAAGTATGTGCTCAACAAACTTTTATATACTCTGATCCTCAAAACTCTTTTCACAAGGCTAAAACCTATTTTCAAAATGAAGAAATTAGTTTGGCTTACCCAATTTTCTTGAATTTATATTCAAATTTAAAATCTACAGATCAAACCAATAACAGCACAATATTTGACGAAATAAGGTTTTATGTTTTAGCCTGTGGATTATTACAACAAGAAGAACTTGCTGAACGAGAGGCGAAAGCATTTATAGCTGTTGAACACCAACAGCCGCTTAAACAAAAATTAGCTTTTTATTTAGCGGAATATTATTTTCAAAAAGAGCTATTTAGAGATGCAATGGTGATGTATGATAAAACAAATGAGGTTAATCTCAGTTCAACTGATATCAATAAGCTAAAATTTCATCAAGGTTATTGTTATTTTACTTTACAACAAAATGCTCGTGCAAAACCTCTTTTGTTTTCAATTTCCACACAAAAAAATGACCCCAATTATTTTGATGCCAATTATTACTACGGTTTTATAGCTTTCTTAGAAAAAAATTATACCATCGCTTTGGATGCCTTCAAGAAAGTAGATCATCATCCAAAATACGGTAAATCTGCCCCTTTTTATGTTGCTACAATTCTTTATAGGCAAGGGAAAAGAGACGATGCCCTTGAATATGCTTTAAATAGTTTAAAAAAGTCCCCAACTGGATTTTATGATAAAGAAATAAAGGTTCTTATAGGGCATATCTATTTTGAGAAACAGCAATTTGATAAAGCTTTACCTTATTTAGAAGATTATGTAAATGCTTCAGATAAAGTTAGTCGAGAAGATTTGTACCAACTTAGTTATACTTATTATGATGCTAAAAGGTTAGATAAAGCAATTGAGGGATTTAAGCAATTGAGTGGGAGTGAAGATTCTTTAAGTCAAAGTGCAATGTATTTATTAGGTGATTCCTATTTGAAAACTGGACAAAAATCCAATGCTCGTAATGCTTTTTCTTTTTGTGCTTCCAACAACAGCAATTCTATTCAAAGAGAAGTTTCGGCATTTAATTATTGCAAACTATCTTATGAGCTTGGTTACCAAGATATTGCACTTACTACTTTTAAAGATTTTCTAGGAAATTATCGAAATTCAATTTATTCAAGTGAAGCCACTGAATTATTAGCGGGTATTCTTGCTCGAACAAATAATTATAGAGAGGCTTTAGAACTTTTAGAAAAATTGAATAATCTATCGCCTTCTGCAAAAAAAATATATCCCAAGGTTTTATATGGACGAGCAATTGAGCTTATAAATGATGGGAATATAGATTTAGCAATTGCTTTACTTGATAAAATTCTCAAAAACAAAGATAATGAAGCTGTTTTGCCCGGAACATTGTTTTGGAAAGCTGAAATAGCTATTCAAAATGGTAACATTGATGAAGCGATTAAGTTTCTAAACAATTTTTTAGTGATTGCACCCAATCAAGTTGGTGAAGTGAGTGCTTTAAACGTAAAATACAATTTAGGTTATTGTTATTTGAAAAAAGAAAATTACATCATGGCAATTGATTTTTTTGATCAAATTTCAAGACAGGTCAATATAAATTCTTCAGACATTGTTAAAGATGCTTATCTACGAAGTGCTGATTGTTCATTTATGAATAAACAATTTTCTAAAGCTCAAGAGAAATATGCAATAGTTATAAATTATTCTTGGCCAGCCTCCGATTATGCAACGTATCAAACAGCATTGATTGAAGGAATAAAGAGTTCAACAAACAAGTTAAATCTTTTGCGTTTTTTTACAAGGAAATTTCCGAATTCCTCTTTACTACCAACTGTAAATATGGAAATCGCCAATACTTATTTGGCCGATGAGAAATTTAAAGACGCAATTCCTTTTTTAAATACTGTATTAAATACATCTGATTTATTAAGTGATTTAAGGCCTAAAGCATATTTAGGATTGGGAATAGCGTATTTTAACCTAAACAATAATACAGATGCACTCAATAATTACAATAAGCTAATTGCCAATTTTCCAAATTCCCCTGAAGTTGATGATGCATTGGAAAGTGCTAAAGCAATTTATTTAGAAGAAGGAAAGCCAAAGGAATATGTGGATTTTGTGAAAAAAGCTGGTAGAACCGTTAGCCAACACCAACAAGACTCTTTAACTTATTCAATTGCAGAATCAAAATATGGAAATCAAGATTTAAATGGTGCCTTGATTGCTTTTAATGAATATTTAGAGCAATTTCCACAAGGCGAAAGCAAAATAAATGCTTTGTTTTTAAAGAGCGAAATTTTGAATAGGCAAAAAAATTGGAAAGAGGCTCTAGTTGGTTATGAAGAAGTAGCAGATAATTCCCCAAATGTATTTGCCGAAAGAGCCACTCAGCAAGCAGCAAGAATAAATTATTTTGAAGCAAAAGATTACGAAAAAGCTGCACAATATTTTGGCTTATTAAAGAAAATAACAGGAAATTCTGCCATCAAATTAGATGCAATGCGTGGTTTATTGAGGGCACAATATCAATTGAAAAAGTGGGATGATGCAGAAGATAATGCTGCCTCTTTGCTAAAAGATAAAGCGGTAACGGCAGATGACAAGATGATTGCTGAAATGATATTGGGAAAACTTAGCCAAATTAGATCCTCCTATATAGAGGCAATACAACATTATAGAAATGTGGTTGCACTAAATAAGGCAGTATTTGCCGCAGAAGCTAGATATGAAATTGCAGCTTGTTATTGGGCTCAAGAAGATTTAAAAAATACCGAAAAGGCAGCTTTTGAAACCATTAACAAATCTGGATCTTACGATTTTTGGATTACCAAGGCCTATATTATTTTGGGAGATGTGTTTTTTAAACAAAAAGATTATTTCAATGCAAAGGCAACATTCCAAAGTATTGTTAATAATAGTAAAAATGAAGATTTAAAAAATGAAGCACTTGCCAAACTTGAAATGGTTATCCTAGAAGAAAAGAAAACTGGAAAAATTGACAAATAATTCAAATTGGTAAAATTTGCTACATTATAAAAACTACAATTAGATGAATACAATCTTTAAAATATTTATAGCCTTATTTTTTTGTTTTTCAATTGTAAACGTTGATGGACAAGATAGTATAAAGAAATCCATCAACATTACATCATCATTTAAACCAGTATTAAAATCATTTGTAAAACTCGGTTTTATAGGGACATCTCCACTCCCAGATTCTTCAAAACCCCGCTTGGTGTATAATATTCCTGTACAGCAAATTTATCCAGGTTTAACACCTGTAACTATAAAACCAATGGCATTTAATCCAGATTCGTTGTTGCGTTGGCCTGCAGCAAATTTTATCAAATTGGGTTACGGGAATTTAAAAACGCCATTCATATCCTCGGCAATAAGTTTACTTGCCGGAAAATCTAACATTATTTTTTCTGGAAACCATATCGGATCAAAAGGAAAATTAATCAATCAAGAATACAGCCAAACTTCATTTGATGGGTTTTTAAACACCCCAATTGCACAAAATGTAATGCTTGATACTAAAATTGAACTGCATCAAGATAAATATTACCAATATGGCTACAATCATGCTTTATTTAATTTGTACAATGAAAATGATTTGTTGCGTCAATATTACAATATAAGCACTTCTGCAAGCATAAGAAATACAAAACCAACGGTTTACGGATTATCTTATCAACCTAAAATTGCATTCGACTTTTTTAGAGACAATTTAAAAAACAATGAAACAAATGTACAGGTAGATCTTCCTCTTGAAAAATTTATAGGGAATACATTTGGTTTAAAATTAGGTGTAAAGGCAGATATAAACAATTACCAACCAGTAGGAATTAAAACCATTCAAAATTTCATATTTACAGTTCCCATAGGGTTGCTCGTAAGAACCCCCGTTTTTAACATAAAAATGGGAATAACACCATCTTGGAACAATAGTGATTACAAACTACTACCTGACATATTAATTGATTTTCCTGTTGCTGAGGAGAAATGGATCATTCAAGCTGGATGGATAAGTTATTATAATACGGCTAGTTACAAACAATTGACTGCATTAAATCCTTTTATCAATATTCCACAACAATTATTAAACAACAGAATTACTGAACGATATTTAGGATTTAAGGGAACACTTTTAAATCATTTCAGTTACAGTACAAAAATTGGATATACAGAATTTGTAAACATGCCACTTTTTGTGAATGATACTATAAGTGGTAAATCATTCAATATTATTTTTGAAGAACAACTTAAAGCAATTCAATTGCACGGAGAATTTGGAATTATTGAGGCAGAGCGTTTTTCAATGTCTGCAAAATTTAATTGGTATATGTTTAACAATTTAAAAACTGCTCAAAAAGCCTGGGGTTTAGTACCTATGGAATTGTCAACACATTTGCGATGGAGGGTAATGCAATCATTATGGGTTACTTCAGATTTATTTGCAAAAGACGGTTCATTGTATAGAAACAAAGATGGAAGCAGTGGAAGAACGCCTGTTGCCATAGATTTAAATGCTGGATTAGAATTGAATATTACAAAAAATATGTTACTTTGGGGACAGTTTAATAATATTTTAAATGCTTCATACCAACGTTGGAATCAGTATAATAACTATGGGTTCAACGCAGTTGGAGGAATAATCTTCAAATTTAATAGAAATTGATTGTTTAACTTTGTTTGAAATGGCGTTTAAAAAACTAACAGAGCAACTTTATTTTTACCTTATTCAGCATGATTTCTTGCATTTGCCAGGATTGGGTGATTTTATTTTAAACCGTGTTGCCGCATCAATTGATAGCGAAACAAGATCTTTAATTGCCCCACATTATACTATTCAATTTACACCATCAGATACGGGAACCCATCGTGAACTTTTTTCTTTTCTATCAGAAAAGTTAAATATTACCGAGGTAGACGCCATAAAATTAGTTACTGAATATGCAATGGAAATAAAATCAATGCTTAATCATGAAGGATTTGCATTCATTGATTTTATTGGGAAGATTTATTATAATACTTATGGTGTTTTAGATTTGGAGGCCCGGCCAATGAGTTTAAATTTTCTTTCTCAATCAGTTCCTGATATCGTAAATGTGGATGCCATTAAGACAATAATTCCAGAAGAAGATGAAAATGAACCAGAACTTGAAGATGAGGTAATAAATGAAAAAGAGGAGGAAAGCAGCATTTGGAAAAAAAGTGCCCTTATTTTTATTAGTATAGCTATTTTTATACTTCTTTTTTCAAGAATTACTGGAAACCCATCCCAATTAATGGGTTTGCAAAACTCAATTCAAGTTAAATTACCTCTTTTACAACACGATTAAATACTTTTAGCTTTCATGATCCATTACAGTGAATGTCCGGTATGTTCCGGAACCTCAATTAGTAAAGTTTTTTCTTGTCAGGATTATACTGTGAGTCAAAAGTTTTTTAATATTTATGAATGTGCAAATTGTACACTTCGATTTACCCAAGATGTTCCAGAATTGGGTGAAATTGGAAAATATTATGCTTCTGAAGATTATATTTCACATTCTGATACCAATAAAGGTTTCATAAACAAGTTGTATCATTCAATTAGAAAATTCACACTAAATCAGAAAAAAAATTTATTGCTAGGCACTACAAAATTAGAGCGTGGCAAAATTTTGGATATAGGTTGTGGAACTGGTTCATTTTTGGAAATTATGCAAACTGCAGGATGGGAAACTGTAGGGCTAGAGCCAGATACTGAAGCTAGAAAACTAACTGCGGCAAAGCATATTGAATGTTTTGAACCCAATCATCTCTTTAATTTTCCTGAAAAGCAATTTGATGTTATTACGCTTTGGCATGTTTTAGAACATGTTCATGATTTACATAATTATATCATACAAATTAAAAAATTATTAAAAAAGAATGGTTTATTGGTAATCGCCGTTCCTAATTATACTTCTACAGATGCCTCTCATTATGATGCATTTTGGGCTGCTTATGACGTTCCAAGACATTTGTATCATTTTTCACCCAATGCAATGAAAATATTGCTTGAAAAACATCAATTCACCATTGAATCTATTAAGCCAATGTGGTTTGATAGTTACTATGTGAGTTTGTTAAGTGAGCGGTACAAAGAAAATGATTTAGGAATATTAAAAGCAATTAAACACGGAACAATTTCAAATTATAATGCTTTGTTAAATCCAAAACTGTCAAGTTCAATTATTTATTTGATTCGTTCTAGTGCTGATTGATTTTTTCAATTGCCTTCAAAATTGCAGGATCTTTAGCATTCAAAACTTTATAATAGCCATCAATTTGCCAAATTTGTAATGCAAATAGACTTTTTAATCGATCATTTAAACTTGTTCTTTCAATTGGTGTAAAATTTGGAACAACAATTGAATCTTTTTTTGCAAAACTTATGAAAGAATTAAATAATGAGGCTTCTAATTGAAATTTATTTTCAAATTCTTCAGCAGTTTTAAACTGATCAAAGTCTTTCTTGTGTACTATATAATATTTATAAATAAAATTGTTCAAAGTGTTTTTCTCGTAAATCTTGGTTAATTTAAAATCCAAAGAATTTGTGTCATAAGGAACAAAAATATCTGGCTGAATTCCATATTCTGCGTAAAGTTTTTTTCCATTGGGTGAGGTAAAGGTTTTACCGTTTCTAGCAATAAGGGTATCCTGAATAGTCATATTTCCGTTATGAAAACGGTTTAAAATTTCTTCATTATAAATATCATTCCCTTGTGAATAAGGTTTTTGAATGCACCTTCCTAAAGGGGTAAAATAGCGTGCAACTGTAATCCTTAGTGCCCCACCATCATTTAAAGTAAATTGTTCTTGTACCAAACCCTTCCCAAAACTTCTTCTACCAATAATTGAGGCTCTATCCCAATCTTGCAAAGCACCTGCTAAAACTTCACTTGCTGAGGCAGAACTTTCATCCATTAAAACAACCAATTTACCATCTTCAAAAATGCCTCTTCTTCTACTTTTAAACTCTTTTTTTGCCAAATGGGCACCTTCTGTATAAACAATTAGTTTTTCGCCACCCAAAAACTCATCTGCCATATCTATTGCTTCATTTAACATCCCGCCGCCATTGCCTCTTAGGTCTAAAACCAAATTTTTTAATCCTTTTTGTTGCAGATTCTCTAAAGCTGCCATAAATTCTTCATAAGTGTTTTCTGAGAATTTATTTAACCTAATATAACCTATCTCTGGCATCAACATATATGAAGCATCCAATGCATATATTGGCACAAAATCTCTAGTTATTGTGAATGTTTTCATTTCACCCGATCTAGAAATGGTAATATTTACTTTAGTATTTTTCTTCCCTTTTAGAAGATTTTTAATAGAATCATCAGAAATTCCATTTCCAGCAACTAGTTTTTGCTCTACTTTAATTATTTTATCTCCAGTTTGTAAGCCGGCCAATTCACTTGGACCACTTTTAATTACGTTTGTTATGTTTACTGTATCTTCAAAAATGTCAAATTCAACACCAATTCCTAAAAATCTCCCTGCAATTCCTTCATTAACTTCTGCAATTTCATTAGATGGAATATATTGAGTATGAGGGTCTAAATGCGACACAATTTCTTCAATAGCTTTTCCAATAAGTGAATCAGTGTTTACTTTGTCAACATAACGTGTGTTAATCAAGTCTAATAACTCATTCATCGAATTTCCAATCTTATTGTTTGATGAACTGTTTTCCCAAGGCATTCTATCCCTAAGTTGATAGCCTAAAAACATTCCTACTATTATTGAAACTGATACCAAAATGGGCAGACCTACTCTAAATTTTTCGTTATTCATTCCTTACGTTGTACCTTGGTTTAAAATACAAATTTCCTAAAATAAGTTCAATAAACTATGCCCTTAAAAAAATTGATTGTAGATAGTGGTTCAACAAAGGCGGAATGGTGTGTTTTAAGCGAAAATCAACCTATTTCTTATTTTACTTCCGGATTAAGCCCCTATTTTTTAAATGAATCGCAAATTGTTGAGGTTATTGTAACTTCATTATTGCCTCAAATTGGTTCAATAGTGGTTGATGAAATTTATTTTTACGGTACAGGTTGTAAAAATCCCATCAACAAAGCATTTGTGAAAAGTGCCTTATTGAGTGTTTTCCCCAATGCTTATGTAGAAGTAGATCATGACCTTATGGGTGCAGCAAGGGGATTGTGTGGAAATTCTAGTGGTATTGCCTGCATTTTAGGAACAGGTTCAAATTCTTGCTTTTTTGATGGAGAAATTATTTTGAAGAATTCTCCTGGACTTGGATATGTTCTGGGCGATGAAGGAAGTGGGGCATATTTAGGAAAAAGGGTATTACAATATTATCTTTACAAAACTTTTGATGATGAATTATTGCATCGTTTCGATGAAAAATTCAATTTAAAAGCAGAAGAAATTTTGGATAAAATATACAAACAACCCTTGGCAAATCGTTATTTGGCAACATTTGCTATGTTTCTTCAAGAGAATAGAGGGCATTATATGGTTGAAAACATTATCGAAGATGGGATAAACGACTTTTTTTTCAATCATCTTCTAACATATAAAGAAAATAATGAGTATCCCATTCATTTTTTGGGGAGTGTTGCATTTG
Organism: Sphingobacterium thalpophilum; assembly: GCA_945871875.1. GTDB lineage: Bacteria > Bacteroidota > Bacteroidia > Chitinophagales > Chitinophagaceae > Pollutibacter. The sequence continues at coordinate 9,503 of CAMBYC010000016.1, read as the reverse complement.
GATTTCAAGATATGATTAGGTCTTTAGGTGATGATTATGGTTTTACTATTGGAAAGATTGTTAAAAATCCCATAGCGGGATTGATTGAATTTCATCAATAAATTTTATATGAACGCGTTTATTAAAGTAACAGAGCAAGATTCAAATTACAGACATTTAGAACAAATGTCGGTTCCAGAACTATTGGTAAATATCAATAATGAAGACAAATTGGTTGCTTTGGCTGTTGAAAGAGCCATTCCACAGATTACAAACTTAGTTACAGCATTGTCAGATAAAATGTTGGCTGGTGGACGACTTTTTTACATTGGTGCTGGTACAAGTGGAAGATTAGGTGTGGTAGATGCTAGTGAATGTCCCCCTACTTTTGGTGTTCCTCATGGATTGGTAATTGGTGTAATTGCCGGAGGAGAAAGTGCAATGTTCAAAGCTGTTGAATTTGCAGAAGATAATATTGATGATGCATGGCTTGATTTACAAGCATACAACATTACAGAAAATGATGTAGTAGTAGGAATAGCAGCAAGTGGAACTACTCCTTTTGTTATTGGTGCTTTAGAGCATTGCAGAAAAAATGGAATCATAACTGGATCTATTTCTTGCAACCCGAATAGCCCTGTTTCTGCAGCTGCAGATTATCCTATTGAAGTTATAGTTGGCCCAGAGTTTATTACAGGTAGTACTAGAATGAAAAGCGGAACTGCTCAAAAACTTGTTTTGAATATGATTTCAACAAGTGTAATGATTTTATTAGGAAGGGTAGAAGACAATAAAATGGTAAATATGCAACTTAGTAATGAGAAATTGGTTGATAGAGGTGCTAAAATGATTATGAATGCCCTCCAAATTTCAGATTACGAAATAGCGAAAAAAATGTTGTTGAAATATGGCAGTGTTAAAAAAGCTGTTGATGAAGGGGTAAATGAAATTTAGTACTTTTTGTTTTTAGTTTTTTATCTATGAAATGTTAATATGCATACGTTAGAACCGTTTTTTAATTGGAGACATTTATATTCTACTGAGGAAGATGAAAGATCTCCTTTTTTTGGTGTTGAACCAAATGAGTTTGAATTTACACAAACCATTTACAATTATTACATTCATCCACAATGGAATGATTTTGGATCTAGAACACTATATTTGAAGTTGTTATTTGTTGATTATGATCTTGATTATTGTATAATTGAAATGATTGGTGAATGGAATGATGCCATAGAAAATGATATTGCAATTTTCAAAAGATCTGTAATAGACAAATTGATCCAAAATGGTATCAAGAAGTTTATTTTAATAGGAGAGAATGTACTTAATTTTCATAGTAGCGACAATTGTTATTATGAAGAATGGCATGAAGATGTTTTAGAAGATGGTGGTTGGGTAGTTATGATTGGTTTGCCAGAACAGTCTCAACATGATTTCAAAAAGGCAAGAATAAATTATTATGTAGAATTGTTTGATTTTCCTCAATGGAGAACCACTTTACCACAGTTTTTGTTTGCATCAGTAGACAATTTTATACTCAAAAGATTAAACAGGTAATGGAAATTTTAGGATTGAAATTACATTTGTAAAGTATTTTAACTGTAAGCGAAAAAATAAAATGATACTGATGTTTTCTGAGTTATTTTTGCATAAATTTTTTAAACCCGCAACTTACACATTATGAATTGGAGCCAGGTTTTTACATCTTCGGTTGGAAGAAAATATGTAATGGCTTTTACAGGGCTGTTTCTGATTGTTTTTCTTTTGGTACACTGCTACGTTAACATCAATGTTTTATTTACTGGTGGAGAGAAAAATTTCAACATTGCAGCAAATTTTATGAGTACAAATGTGCTTATAAGGATTATGGAAGTTGGACTTTTTGCAGGTTTTATAGTGCATATCATTCAAGGATATACGCTAGAGTTTAAAAACAATTCCCGTAGGCTTCAGAAGTATTCAATTAATGCACCTGCAAAAACGTCACCATGGTATTCTAGATCAATGGCATTGTTGGGTTCCTTAATTTTACTTTTTCTAATTATTCACTTGTCAGATTTTTGGATTCCTTCTAGATTTGGTCATTTAGAGCCAGTAAATTATGATGGAAAAGAATTCCATAATTTATATGCGAAGATGAATGAAGTGTTTGGAAAAGGTAGAGAGTGGGCTGTAATTGTTTATGTATTAGGATGTTTTTCTCTTTCTTGGCATTTGGTACATGGATTTCAAAGTGCTTTCCAAACTTTAGGTTGGAAACAAGCACCTTTTATTAAAATGATTGAAACATTAGGCATAAGTTTTTCAATTGTAGTTCCCTTAATCTTTGCTTTAATGCCCATCTTCATGTATTTCGACATCGAATTAAATATTGGAAATATAACATTTTTATTTTAATCAAAATTTAAACCTGACTATCTATATGCTTAATGCAAAAATTCCCGCAGGTCCATTAGAAAATAAATGGAATAATTATAAAGGATCAGTTAGATTGGTAAATCCAGCCAATAAGCGCAAATTAGAAGTTATAATAGTAGGAACCGGATTAGCCGGTGCATCTGCTGCTGCATCTCTTGGTGAATTGGGATATAAAGTAAAAGCTTTTTGTTTCCAAGATTCTCCAAGACGTGCCCACTCTATTGCTGCTCAAGGTGGAATCAATGCTGCAAAGAATTATCAAAATGATGGAGATTCTGTTTATCGTCTTTTTTATGATACAGTAAAAGGGGGTGATTATCGCTCTAGAGAAGCAAACGTTCATCGTTTGGCTGAAGTAAGTACATCAATTATTGACCAATGTGTTGCACAAGGTGTTCCTTTTGCTAGAGAATATGGTGGCTTATTGAGTAATAGATCTTTTGGTGGCACCCAAGTTCAACGTACTTTTTATGCTGCCGGTCAAACTGGTCAACAATTGTTGATTGGTGCTTACCAAGCATTGGAAAGACAAGTTGCTTTAGGAAATGTAACCATGTATAGCCGCCATGAAATGCAGGAATTGGTTATCATTGATGGGAAAGCTCGTGGAATTATTGCCCGTAATTTAATTACCGGTGAATTAGAAAGACATTTTAGTCATGCAGTTCTTTTGTGTACTGGTGGTTATGGTAATGTATTTTATTTGTCTACCAACGCAATGGGTTCTAACGTAACTGCTGCATGGAAAGCACATAAAAATGGTGCAAATTTTGCAAATCCATGTTTTACACAAATCCATCCAACTTGTATTCCTGTAAGTGGGGATCACCAATCGAAATTGACCTTAATGTCAGAATCATTACGCAACGACGGAAGAATTTGGGTTCCTGCAAAGCAAGGCGATACGCGCAAAGCAATAGATATTCCAGAAGAAGAAAGAGATTATTACTTAGAAAGAAGATACCCAGCTTTTGGAAATTTAGTTCCAAGGGATGTTGCTTCTCGAGCTGCAAAAGAAAGATGTGATGCTGGATATGGCGTAGGAACATCTAAACAAGCTGTTTATTTGGATTATGCTGACGCTATCGAGCGTTATGGAAAATCTGAAGTAAATAAGAGAAATCTCGGTGATATTGGAAAAGAAGCCATATTAGAATTGGGTAGAGAAGTGGTAAAAGAGAAATATGGTAACCTTTTCGATATGTACGAAAAAATTACTGGCGAGAATCCATATCAATTGCCAATGAGAATTTATCCTGCAGTTCACTACACAATGGGTGGCTTGTGGGTAGATTATGAATTGATGACAACCATTGAAGGTTTATACGCGTTAGGTGAATGTAATTTTAGCGATCACGGAGCCAATAGATTAGGTGCTTCTGCACTGATGCAAGGTTTGGCTGATGGTTATTTTGTTATCCCTTACACCGTTGGTAATTATCTTTCTGATGAGATTAGAACTGGAAACATACCAACTTCACATCCTGAATTTGAAGCTGCTGAAACAAAGGTTAAAAATCGTCTAGAAAAATTGAAAAACATCAATGGTTCACAATCGGTAGAAAGTTTCCACAAACGTTTGGGTAAAATTATTTGGGACAAATGCGGAATGGCTAGAAATGAAGAAGGATTGAATCAAGCAATTGCTGAAATTCAAGCATTGAAAAAAGAATTTTGGAGTGATGTTAAAATTCCAGGTGAAATCAATGAAATGAACCTTGAGTTGGATAAAGCTGGCAGAGTAGCTGATTTTATTGAACTGGGTGAATTGATGTGCCTAGATGCGCTTACCAGAAACGAAAGCTGCGGTGGTCACTTCAGAGAAGAATTTCAATCTCCAGATGGTGAAGCTTTAAGAGATGATGCTAATTTTATGTTTGTATCTGCTTGGAAATACCAAAGCGAAAGTCAATGGGAATTACAAAAAGAAGAATTGTTGTATGATGTGGTTAAACCTAGCCAAAGAAGCTACAAATAATCAAATCAATTCAATCTTTAACTAAACATTATTAAGAACTTATTTACTATCATTTTCTATGCAGCATTATACAATGAATTTGACCTTAAAAGTTTGGCGTCAAAAAAATACCTCTGTTCAAGGAAATTTTGAAACCTACTCTGTTTCTGATATTTCTTCTGAAATGTCTTTTCTTGAAATGTTTGATGTTTTAAATGAACGTCTTATTACAGAAGGAAAAGAACCCGTTGCTTTCGACCACGATTGTCGTGAAGGTATTTGCGGAATGTGTTCAATGGTTATCAATGGTCGCCCTCATGGACCATGGAAGCAAAACACAACTTGTCAGTTGCACATGCGCGAATACAAAGATGGTGATACTATAGTTGTAGAACCTTTTAGAGCAAATGCATTTCCCGTTTTAAAAGACCTTATGGTAAACAGAGGTGCTTTTGATAGAATTATTCAATCTGGTGGATATGTATCTGTAAACACCGGAAATGCTGTTGATGGAAATGCTATGCCTGTTGAAAAAGCTAAGGCAGACGAAGCTTTTTCTGCTGCTACTTGTATTGGTTGTGGTGCTTGCGTTGCAGCTTGTAAAAATTCTTCTGCAATGCTTTTTGTTTCCGCAAAAGTTGCTCACCTTTCTTTACTTCCACAAGGAGAACCAGAAAGAAAATCTAGGGTTGTCAATATGATTGGCCAAATGGATAAAGAAGGTTTCGGTAGCTGTACCAACACTTATTCATGTGAAGCAGAATGCCCTAAAGGTATCTCTGTTTTAAATATTGCACGCCTTAACCGCGAATATTTGGCTGCTAGCATGAGCAGTGATAAAAACTAATTAGACTATCTGTTTTTTAAAAGGAATTAATATTGTCGTTAGACTTTATTAATTCCTTTTTTGTTTTATAATATATGATTATCATCTTGTTGTGTTCTGTAATTTAGTAGTTGTAACTTGCGTCTAACTTTGTTATATTTCATTCGCTCAAGTAAGTTTGAATTGTACAATCTTATCCATAAAAATTAAGATTTTTTGAAGCAATAAAACAGATACATACATTTGAAAGAGAAACTGATTATATTAATTTTTCTTGTAATTGGTTTTGGTGCCAAAGGTTGGGCTCAAAAGCCAACTTCATCCAATTATAGGAAAATTTGGATTAAAGTTTCTATGGATCCTCAGCAATTGGATGTTCTTAGTATTGTGCCTAATAGTTTTTTTATTCCTGGATTAGACAGCAATTGGTATTCAATTGATTTGATAAATGCTCAGTTTCATTGGAAAAAACAGCCACTTGTGGATAGTGTGCAAGCTAGTTTTAGGGTGTTTTCTGGAAAATTTAACAGTGTTGCTCAACGTATGGTTTTTGATACTGTATTAGGGAAATTTAAGACTCAGCCTCTAGAATTTATCAACGCTAAACAAGAAGAAAATGCAATCATTGATTTTGGAAATCTTACTTACACGGGTAGTTTTGGTAGAGGTCTATCTTTTGGTAATCGCCAAGACGTTGTAGTCAATTCAAGTCTAAATTTACAATTGAACGGTTATTTAGGAGATAGCATTCATCTTTCTGCTGCAATATCGGATAATAATATACCCATTCAGCCAGATGGGAACACCCAAAACCTCAACGAATTTGACCAAGTTTATATACAGTTTTATAAAGACAATTGGCGTTTAAATGTTGGGGATATTGATGTTAGACAAAATCAAGGTTATTTCCTGAATTTTTATAAAAGGCAACAAGGAATCTCTTTTGAAACCAAACAACAAATTTCAAAAAATGCATCTAACAAAATTTTAGCGAGTGGAGCAGTGGCTAAAGGAAAATTCAACAGAAATGTATTTCAAGGTTTGGAAGGCAATCAAGGTCCTTATCGATTACAAGGTGCAAATAGCGAACTATTTTTCATCATTTTGGCTGGAACAGAAAGAATATTTATTGATGGAGAGTTGCTTCAAAGAGGTGAAGATCAAGATTATGTAATCAACTATAACACAGCCGAAATAACTTTTACGCCTAAAAGAATGATTACCAAGGATAAACGCATTCAAGCAGAGTTTGAATATGCAGATCGAAATTTCCTGAATGCTCAACTTTTTCTTACTGATGAAATTGAGTTGGGAAAAAAATGGAAACTTTCTTTAAGTGGATTCAATAACAATGATGCAAAGAATTCTCCAATAAATCAAACATTAGATACAAGGCAGAAACAATTTCTATCTCAATTGGGTGATAGCATTCAACAAGCTTTCTATCCTTCCGCTAGATTAGATACCTTTTCTTCTGGGAAAATCTTATATAAAAAAATTGATACTAGTTTTTACGGCAAATCAGATTCTGTTTTTGTAGTTTCCAACAATAGTCAACTCAATTTATATAGCCTAAGTTTTATTCGTGTTGATATTGGAAGAGGAAATTATATAATAGATTTTAATACCAATGCCAATGGAAAAGTATACAAATGGGTATCACCAGATAAAGACGGCAATAAACAAGGGGATTATGAACCTGCTTTTTTATTGGTTACACCAAAGAAACAACAAATGTATTCTTTCACCCTAAATTATGCTGGTAAACAACTAAATCTTCAATCTGAAATTGCAATTAGCAATAAAGATATTAATACATTTTCTAGTAGAGATAAGCAAAACGATAAAGGTTTTGCCGGAAAAATTACACTAAATCACAATAAATTATTAAATTCTAAAAAACAACTTAATCTATTAACCTTAGCCAGTTTTGAACATACCGACCTTCAATTCCAGCCATTAGAACGATTGAGAAATGTTGAATTTAGCCGCGATTGGGGATTGCCTTTATCGCTTGTACCTTCATCCGAAACAATTTTCTCATTGGGTTCTACCCTGAAAGACAACCACCAATCCTTGAAAAATAATATTTCTACTTATAATAGATCCAACAATTTTACTGCTATTCGGAATAATTTTGAGCATTCTATGGATCTTAACCATTGGTCGATTAGAAACCAAGTAAGTTTTACAAAACTTTCAGATATTACTCAAAAGGGATTTTTTTTTCGTCCAATTGTTGACATTAATAAGGTTTTTAAATCTTTTCACAATTATCAGGCTGGTTTAAAATACAGTTTAGAACACAACCAATTGGGTAATCTTAAATCAGATTCTCTAAACCCTTCAAGTTTCTCATTTAGTATTTGGCAATTGTATTTGAAATCTGGTGATGGTCCAAATAAATGGGGGGTGAGTTTTTACACCAGAGCAGACCAATTGCCAAAAGGAAACAAATTGATGCAGGTTGATAAAAGTTTAAATTATAATTTATTCGCTGATTTGATGAAAAATGATCACCATCAATTGAGGTGGAATACTAGCTTTAGACAATTGCTTGCCGATACAAATAATCAAATTTTATCTACAAAAGGCAATTCTACTTTATTGGGCAGGGTAGAATATTTTACCAATATACTAAACAATGCCATCACTGGAACCCTGTTGTATGAAAAAGGTGCAGGACAAGAACCAAGAAGAGATTTTACATACTTTGAAGTTCCCGCCGGTCAAGGAGAATATACTTGGATTGATTACAACAATGATGGATTGCAACAAATTAATGAATTTGAATTGGCAAAATACCGTGATCAGGCTAAGTTTATAAGGGTTTTTACTCCAACAACAACTTTTATTCGTGCCAATTATTTACAGTTTAACTATAGTTTAGTTATTAATCCGGGAGTTAAGTTTGTTGATGAAAATTCAAAAGGAATTAAGCGATTAATTTCAAAAATTTATTTGCAATCATCATTACAACTTAATAAGAAAAACATTTCCAATGGTTTAGGTGATTTTAATCCACTTAAAAATGCATTCTCTGATACCAGTTTGTTAACCTTAGATCAATTGTTAAGCAATAGTTTTTCTTACAATCGATTAAGCAGTCTTTGGGGTTTTGATGTTAATAATATTCGAACTACGGGAAGGGCTTTTTTATCTTACGGTTATGAGACAAGGAAATTAAATGATTGGACAACTAAATTGAGGTTTAATACAAGTAAATTAATTACTTGGGATGTTCAATACAAGCATTTTTTAAATCGCTTATTAACACCTCAATTTAACAATAGAAATTTCACAATAGAAGGGAATGCAATTGAGCCTAGGTTAAATTTTACTCAAGGAACAGACTTCCGATTGCAAATTAGTTATAAATGGGATGGTAGAAAAAATTTAGAAGCAACGGAAAAATCAATCAGTAATGCCTTAATTGCAGAAGTAAAATACAATGTGGTTTCCAATACTTCATTGGCATCAAAGTTTACGGTCAACTCTATAAAATATAATGCACTTCCCAATGCAACAGTTTCTTATATAATGTTAGATGGTTTACTGCCAGGTGAAAACTATATTTGGACAGTAGATGCAACAAAAAAATTGAATAGAAATATTGAGTTGTCTGTGCAATATGAAGGAAGGAAGGCTGGAATTTCAGGATTTGTTCATACGGGAAGAGCACAGGTTAGAGCTATATTTTAGTGAATAAAAAAAGCAGGGTTTAATCCCTGCTTTTTTATTGCTAATATTTTAAGAATATTATCCAAAAATTCCACCTTTTCTAAGTTCAATGGTATTTTCTCCAATTTTGAATCCATTTTGGTAAACTTCAACTTTGTAGCTTCCTTGTTCAAACTTTTCAGATTGTTGAACATCAAATCCTACATTTTTTCTTACTCCAGTTTCATATTCTACATTAATTTTATTGGTATATTCTTTTTCACCTTCTTTTCTGGTGTTGAATTTACCTAATGGGGCTCCTTGTTCGGTAACAACATTTCCACCTGGGTTAGTAACGATGATGTATAATTCTTTTTGACCTGAAGTAGCAATCAAATTTTCATCTAAATCAAAAGAAATTCGGAGTTTATCAGCTGATTTAGCTGAACTTGTTGATTTTTCTTTTCCGCTTCTTCTTACATCTATGGCTTTCATCTGGAAATTAGATGCATGTAAGGTTGAACCAATATTTACCTTTTCCTCTGCAGCAATTTTTTCTGTTTTGGTAGTGTTTAGATTTTGTTCTAATGCTGCATTTTGATTTGTTAGATTGGTTTTTTCATCCGTTAACTTAACATTTTCAACTTGTAATCTTTCTAT
>CAMBYC010000015.1 GCA_945871875.1 Sphingobacterium thalpophilum | reverse complement strand
CAAAGATTGGATTTCTTGGATGACCAGATTTCTACTTTCCCATTAACGATAGTTTCTCATCGACAGGGGCAAGTTTTTTCTTTAAAACCTGCAATTGGAGAGATTACAGATAAAAGCTGGGTAGCTAAAATGACATACGACCATGATCTTGAAATAAACAGGTCCTGGTTTTATTCCACCTATTTAGTGGACGATGAGGTTAAAGTAGATTTCACGGCGGGTAAAAAAACTGGGATATTCCGGTTTTCATTTCCCAATGTAAAAAGCAAAGCAATATTGTTTGGTGTGTATAATGGTGGTAAAGCATCCTTTAATTTTTTGTCGGCCACTGAGATATCAGGCATGGAAACTTATCGTGGCGATATTAAGGTATATATGTATGGTGTTTTTAGTGTTGCCGGAACACCCGGAGTAGCTGGAAAAGACAAGTTGTTACATGAAAAAAGCGTTGAAGGGGAAAATGTTAAAGCTTATATCAGTTTTCCTGAATCTACTAGAGAAGTTGAATTTAAATACGCGATCAGCTATATAAGTCCAGAACAAGCAAAAAGAAACTACGATAAAGAACTTAGCAAAAGCAATTTTCAATCAATATTGGATGCAGGTAAAATGGCTTGGAGTGCAGTAATGTCGCAAATAAAGGTAAAGGGGGGTACAGAAGGACAGAAACGTTCTTTTTATACAGCCTTATACCGTTGTTATGAGCGGATGGTTGATATTTCCGAAGACTCATCCTATTATAGTGGGTTTGATAAAAAAATTCATAAAGACAGTCGTACTTTTTACGTAGACGATTGGGTATGGGATACTTACTTGGCACTACATCCATTGCGCACTATTTTAAATCCGTCAATGGAAGAAGATATGCTCCATTCTTATGTGCGTATGTATGAGCAAAGCGGGTGGATGCCTACTTTTCCATTGTTATATGGAGACCATGCTTGTATGAATGCTTTTCATTCTTCCATCTCTTTTTTAGATGCTTACAGGAAGGGGTTAAGAAAATTCGATATCGAAAAGGCTTATGATGGAATGCGAAAAAATGCCACTGAAGCAACTATGCTGCCTTGGCGAAATGGTGGGAAAACAGTTCTAGATGACTTCTATCATCAAAACGGATATTTTCCGGCTATAGCATCCGGAGCCAAAGAACCGGTTTTGGAAGTACACAGTTTTGAAAAAAGACAAGCGGTAGCCGTTACATTGGGTAATAGCTATGATGATTGGGCATTGGGGCAATTGGGTAAAGACCTAGGTAAAAAAGATGCCAGTATCTTTCAATCAAGGGGTTATAATTATAAAAATCTTTGGAATAGCGAAAAACATTTTTTTCTCCCCAAAGATGATAAAGGCAACTGGATAGATATAGATCCTAAATTTGATGGAGGTATGGGGGGTAGAGATTTTTATGACGAAAATAATGGTTATACCTTTTTGTGGCAAGTACAACAAGATATTCCCGGATTGAAAAAGTTAATGGGCGGCAATGATGCTTTTGAAGCAAGGCTTGATCAATTATTCCGTGAGTCACTTGGAAGATCAAAGTATGAGTTTTGGAGTAAATTTCCTGATGCCACCGGATTGGTGGGTCAATATTCTATGGGTAATGAACCTAGTTTTCACATTCCCTACCTGTATAATTTCACAAAATCACCTTGGAAAACCCAAAAGCGGATCAGGCTTCTATTGGATGCATGGTTTAAGGATAATATTTATGGGATACCTGGTGATGAGGATGGAGGAGGAATGTCTGCATTTGTGGTATTTTCTTCTATGGGTTTTTATCCCGTAACGCCAGGTTTACCAGTATATACAATTGGTAGCCCGCTGTTTAGTGAGGTTACCATCGACTTACCCAATAAAAAGCAATTTCGGCTTACCGCTAACAAATGCTCGGTTATAAATAAATATATACAAAGTGCAACATTGAACGGGAAGCTGTTAAATACTCCTTGGTTTACCCATGAGCAATTAATATCCGGTGGACATCTTGCATTAGAAATGGGGCCAATGCCCAATAAAAAATGGGGCATTACAGAAGATATCTTCGATTAATTTACTTATTAGTTGATTTGTTAATTAATTTATTAATGTAGTAATCGTAAACTTGTATTATAAAAAACGAAAAACTAGCTTTATGAGTAAATTAATAATGCTTGTGCTGATGTTGTTCACATCAGCACTGATCTATGCACAAGCGAAACCAATAAAAGGAACAATACTAGATGTAGATGGAGCTCCATTGGTTGGGGCAAGTATATCTGTAAAGTCTAATCCCAACAATAAAGTTGTATCAAATGCAAATGGTGTTTATCAAATTAACGTAGTCGATTTTGAAAAGGGCATCCTTGTTTTTTCTTTTGTAGGATTTATAACACAGGAAATTATAGTAGATAAACGCTCAGAAATAAACGTAAATTTAAGTCCTAGTCAAGAAAAATTAGCGGATGTGGTAGTTGTTGCTGCCTTAGGCGTTACTCGCAAACAAAAATCAGTAACTTATGCATCTCAAACAGTAGACCCAACAACGCTTACTGAAGCTAGAGATTTGAATTTCTTAAATGGATTAACAGGTAAAGTTGCAGGATTGCAAGTAACAGGAACTGGACAACCTGGTTCTAGCGTAAGGCTTACTTTACGTGGCGACAATTCATTTTCAGGTAATAATCAGCCTTTAATGGTAATTGATGGTGTACCAGTTGAAAACCCGATTGGAACTACAGGTAATCTTGATTATGGCAACCCAATTTCTAATATCAATCCAGACGATATAGAATCCATTACAGTGTTAAAAGGACCTAATGGTGCTGCGTTATACGGTGCAAAAGCTGCAAATGGGGCTATATTGATTACTTTAAAAAAAGGAAAACCTGGTGGAGATGGAACACTCGGTATTGATTTTAACCAAAGTGTTCAAGCGTATAAGGTAACAGCTTTCCCAGATTACCAAAATGTGTATGGAGAAGGAACTGGTATGCGATTAGCACAGAATAATGGTAATACCATTAACAAGAATAATAATGGTGTCAACATGGGTAGTTTTAACCAAAGTTGGGGTGCGCCAATGTTGGGACAACCCTATAATTCCTTCAGTGGAGTACCTATACCTCAAGGATATGTTCCGCAATCTACCAATGTGAGTGATCTTTATCAAACGGGAATTACAACTTCATCAAATTTATCTATAAGTAAATCTGATGCTAACTCGGCATTTAGGTTATCTTATGGGTATACAAATGGAAATGATGTTGTTCCAAATGTTAACCTTATAAAGAAACATAATCTTTCCATTTCTGCTACTAGGAATGTAGGTAAATTTTTGAAGGTTGAATCAAGGGTTAATTATACCAATTGGAATACAAAAAACAGAATGGTTAAAAATTTGGATCCAGGTAACCCCTTAGCAGCTTATGTGTATATGGCAAGAAGCACAAGATTAGATGCTTTTCTTCCATATAGAGACGAATTTGGTAATTCTCCTGTAACCAATCAAGTAAATAATACAGAAAATCCATATTGGTCTATTTACGCCAATTCAAACGAAGATACCCGCAGTGCAATTAATGGGGCTATTGTAGCAACTGCAAATATTACTTCAGGTTTAAAATTGAGGGGCCAGATAGTGACCGACATGTCAACGGTAGATAATTATGTGCATAGAGAGCTTGGTGGTAGATTAGTTCCATTAGGCAGCTATTCAAATTTATTATCTCGACAAAACAATATGTTTTATGAAGCATTAGCATTGTATTCAAAAAAAATTGGCAACAACTTTAGTTTAGATGCCTTAGCAGGATTTAGTGTAAACGATATAAATATTTTGTCAAGGTCAGCATCAATAAGCGCTTTACTAGTTCAGAATATGCCAAGTATTGGTAATGCTAATTCTGTGCCTACTGCATCAGAATCTTTAACAAGATCAAGGCAACAGTCTGCTTATACAAAAGCAACTTTAGGATATAAAGATTTTTTATATCTAGATGTTTCTGGAAGACAAGAATGGTCATCTACCTTGCCTTTAAGGAACAACACTTTCTTTTATCCGGGGATAGGTGCTAACATAAACTTTTCGCATTTTATTAATAATAAGAAGATTATTTCATTCGGAAAATTAAGGGCTAACTATGCGAAAGTTGGCAACAGCACCAATCCATACCAATTAATAAATACGTACAATACATTAGGTTTGTTTTTAGGAAGTCCACTATTATCTTATACAAATCAATTGAAAAATCCTGATTTAAAACCTGAGCAACAAATTTCAAGAGAAATCGGCTTAGAGATGGCTTTATTTAATAATAAGATTGACTTTAATGCAACAATTTATAGCAATAGCACAATCAATCAAATTGTTAATATAACAACGCCTTGGGAAACCGGTTTTAACAATAGAATAATCAATGCAGGAGAAATTCAAAATAAAGGATTTGAGCTAAATGCAAATGCAAAAATCATACAAAAGAAAAATATTTCTTGGAAAACTGGATTGAATTTTTCTAAAAACGTAAACGAGGTAATTTCTATATTGCCTAATGTAAGTAGAATTCAATTAGGTAGTAGGTTATCTCAATCACATTCAGTTAATGCCATGGTGGGTCAACCATTTGGTATTCATCTTGGAAGTGTACCATTTATGATAGGGGACACTACACTTGTTGCTTCTGCAACTGGTAGAGACATCATTAACCTCAATCAAATAACTGGTAATCCTCGTCCAAAATGGTTTGGAGGAATTTCAAATTCAGTTTCATACAAGGGTTTCAATATTCAGGTTACAGCTACCGTTAAAATGGGGGGTGTAATATTTTCTGAATCTTATGCAAGAGCAGTATTTCAAGGAAACACATTAACATCTCTTGAGGGAAGAGATGCGTTTTTCTTGAGCAATTTTATCTTAGGAGAAAATGATAATGAAAGAAGAAATATAGGTCAGACTGTTGGGACTACTGTAATTCGTTATGCAGATTCAAATCGTATTAAAGGAGCTGTATATCCAAATGCATATATACCCAAAACTGGCTTAGGTGGTGTTCTTTTAACTGATAGCAAGGGAAATCTAATAGTTGGTGATAAATTTCTGGGCTGGATAAATCCAACCATATTCGCTAGTGATAAAGTTATAAGCAATGTGCCAGCAATTACTTTTGATGCTACTTCTGTTAGGATTAGTGAAATAATATTGGGTTATACCTTTAATAAAAACTTTTTTGGCAAAAAGAGTTTTATAAAAGGTTCTTATGTTGCATTAACGGGTAGAAATATATGGCAAATTTACCAAGCAACTCCATACGGTATTGACCCCGAATCTGCAGTAGGTGCAGGAAATGCTACTATGGGAGTTGAATCTGGCGGATCCTTTCCATATGCAACATTTGGTGGTTCAATTAAATTAAGTTTCTAATAAATCATTAAAAAAAGGATAAAAATGAACAGAATAATTTATTTGTTATTTGTGTTGCTTGTTACAATTAGTTTGTCATCTTGCACAAAGAAATTTGAAGAATTAAATACTGACCCCACACAATTTGTTAATGCTACACCTGAAGCTTTACTAGCAGTTTCTGTTAAAAGAACTGGGGATTGGGTAGGGTCAACAGGAATTAATAATGGCATAAATGTAAATATGTGGGAAATTGCCAATTATGGAACGGCAATTGGAAGATATGCCAATGGTGACCAAGGCGTATGGCAAAATTTTTATGTAAATATCTTACAAAATTTAACTCAAATTGAAACACAATTTGGCAAAGATTCTCTTTATAATAACAGGGTTCAAATTGCAAAAATTTGGAAAGCCTATGTGTATTCAATTCTTACAGGATATTTTGGATCAATACCAATGGCAGAAGGTAACAATTCCGATTATCTTACTGAAATCAAATTTGAGTCAGAAGATTCGGCTTACGTCAAAATATTGAGGATGCTAAAAACTGCAAGTACTACTATCAATGTAAATAGCACAAAAGACAGGTTGGCTTATGATGTTCTATATGGAACATCAGGCACACAATTGCTAAATTGGGTAAAATTTGCCAATACACTTCGATTAAAAATTGCATTGAGATGCAGAAGAAACTTAGGATCCTTAGCTGATTCAGAAGTGAAAGATGTTATGGCCAATGAAGCCACATTAATAGGGGCAGAAACTGAAACAGCAAAAGTGGCTTATGAAAATGTAATAGGTAATGAAAACCCATATTATAAAACGTATATTAGAGCCAATTTCGCTAGCTTTTTTCCAAGAATGTCTGATATTATGTTTATGTATTTAAGATCTTATAAAGATCCTAGAATAAACTATTATTTTGATTCAGTGAAGCTTACCAGTAGGTATAGAGTTACCGATACCGTTTCAAGCACCCTTAATGATTCTTTATACGTCATCACTTATCCAATCCCACATTATGGGATTCCAAAATCAAAAATACTTTTACCCGGTTGGACCCCTCAGCTTTCAGGAGGAATAGATCCTCAAAATCAGGCAAATAATGGGGGTATAAATGGGGTTAGTGCATATTCAATGTTTTCATTAAATATTCTTAACAATCCTACAAGACCGCTTACTGTACTAAGCTTTGCCGAAGCACAGTTTTTAAAGGCACAAGCCAATATCTTGAATCTTGGAGGAAGCAAAACTGCAGAAAGTTATTACACCTCAGGTATTGATGCTAATTTTGCTTTTTGGGGTATCCCTTCAACATTAAGGGATTTATATAAAGCCGGAAATGGAATAAAATTTGGCACAACAGGTATTGGTCTGTGGAATTATCTTCATTTAGTAAATGCTGATATACCTTCAGGAGATATCAATAAGATATATCATCAGTTATGGCTAAATTATTTTCCCGATCAACCTTTTGATGGTTGGTGCTTACAACGCCAAACAAGGGTGCTAAATTTATCACCCCATACCAATCCGTCCTATGCTTCATTGTTGTTTCAAGATATTCCTGGTAGGGGATTTTATCCTTCTGCAGTTAGTTCTCAAAACCCAGTTGGATATGAAAGTGCGCTTAAACACTTAGGTATTCCAAACTTTACTGAAGAAACTACCAATCCTTATAATAATTTAAAGTTTGCTATGCCTTACACCGTGCCTGATTTTAATGCCATGCGCGTTTATTATGATTTATCTGGAATGAATAAATGGTATGGAACTACAATACAATCAGTCCGGGCAGCAGGATTGGCTTCAGGATTTACTGTAACCGTTATAAAAACTTATAAACCATAATTATGAAAAAAATAAAATTTTCACTACTTATAATATCTGCACTTAGTATTTTTTCTTCTTGTACAAAAAAGAGCAATGCCCCTTCGGTAACAGATAATATATTAAACTATACTATTAAAGAAATAACTGTTACCACAGATTATATTGTAGGTGCATTTTATTATAATTTCACCGCTTTTAATACTTCCATTACCCAAGTTCCTTCGGTAGGAAAATATTCTATGACAAATGGTGTTGTGTTGCCCAATATCATGACCAATCATATTCAACAAGCTAAACGAGGTGGGGTTGATTATTTTCTTTTCCCTTTTAGGTCGGTAAGCAGAGACTTGATAAATTTTAGGGCTGATTCCTCTACTGTTAAATCTTTCCTAGATGCAAATACAGATAACTTAAAATTTGCTTTAGCCTATAATTTTTCAAACACCACTTTTGCTATTTCAAATACGGCTCCACTTGAAAATGATGCAGTAAAATTGGAACAATTTTTTCAAGACATCATTAAAATGGCGGCACAAATGAATAATGAAAATTATGTTAAAGTAAACGGTAAAAGACTGTTGTATTTGATGAATGCACACTTACTTTTTTCAAATAATAATGTCAATATTTATACTACATTAAGAACCAGGTTAAAAACATTGGGCTTTGAAATGTATATCGTAGGAATGCAAGAGAGATGGTCTCCACCAGCTAGATACCCTTTTAGGTTCCAAGGTTGTGTAGATGCTATTTATCATCAAAGTTATAGTTCTCAATTAAACGATTGGGACAGATGGTGGTTACTTCCTCAAACAATGGATCAGAATTGGAAATATTCTAAAGAGTACTTTGCTAAAAATATGGGAGGAATCGATTATGTTCCTAATATAACGCCTGCATATGATTGGAAAATTTTGCAACCAACTGCTATTACACCAAACTATCCAAGAACGGATGATGGAAAAATGTATAAACAACTATGTAATGTAGCAAAAATGAATGCTAGTGCTACCACTCGCTTGATCCTTATAGATTCTTGGAACAAATGGGATGAAGATATGCAACTAGAGTCTTCAGTTTCTTACGGTGACTTATATTTAAATATTACCAAGCAACAGTTTAAGAAGCCTTAACATAATGAATTAGGTCTTTTTATCAATTCAAAACGCGTAATCTTTTTTAAGTCTATGAAAACATGAAAAGCTTACCAATAACTGCTATGCTTACAATATTTATAGTTGCTCATGCTTATTATAAAAACAAGCATGTTAGTGGCTTTGAAACTCCAGTTGTAAAAGAAGTTATATACAACGAAAAAGGCTGTAATTATACATCCTATAAAAACCTAGTAATGGCTGGTTACCAAGGTTGGTTTACAGCAGAAGGAGATGGAGCAGAAAGAGGCTGGCGACACTATCAAAAAAAAAGTTGTGGTGGTTTTGCGCCTGGTTGTACCTCTGTAGATTTTTGGCCTGACATGAGGGAATATACAAAACAATATACTACTCCTTTTTCTTTTGCCAATGGAGATAATGCAAAACTATTTAGCCCTATAGATGAAGAAACAGTTGATCTCCATTTTAAATGGATGAAAGAATATGGAATTAATGGTGTTTTTATGCAACGATTTGTAAATGAAATAAAGGAATCTAACCCTAAAGGAAAGGCACATTTTAATAAAGTATTGCAAAATGCTTTAAAAGCAGCCAATAAATACAATAAGGCAATTTGCGTTATGTACGATTTAAGCGGATGTACTAGCGCAGATTTGGCTTATATACAAACAGACTGGGAAGAATTACAGTGCTTATTTTCACTTTTTAACAACAAAATTAATCCCAATTATTTAAGACATAATAAAAAACCATTAGTGGTATTTTGGGGTGTTGGTTTTAAAGATGGCAGAAAATATACCATTGCTGATGTAGATAATTTAGTTGATAAAATTAAGGGACCCACTAAAAAAGTTTCAGTTATGTTGGGCGTTCCATACTATTGGAGAACTTTATCGAAAGATACCGAAAACGATCCCAGTTTACATGCGGTTATTAAAAAATGTGATATAATAATGCCTTGGGCTGTTGGAAGATATAATCAAAACAACTATGACAAAGTAGCACTGAAATCATTGCCAAAAGATATTCAATGGTGTAAGGACAATAACGTTGATTATGTACCTCTTGTTTTTCCCGGATTTAGCTGGGGCAATTTAAAAAATAATACTGCTATTTACAACGCCATTCCAAGAAATGAAGGTGATTTTTTATGGAAACAAGTTGTGGGTGCAAAACATGCAGGAGCACAATCTTTGTACGTGGCGATGTTTGATGAAATTGATGAAGGCACTTCAATTTTCAAATGCCTTCGAGAGCATGAGTTACCGTTGAATGGCAAAAACAAATTCGTAGGTATTGAAAACAACTTAGATTCAGATTATTATTTATGGCTTACAGGCAAAGCTGGCAATTGGTTTCGTGGAGAAACTGGATATTCAAATGTTAAGCCTATTCGTTAATATGATCATTGAATTTGAAAAACTTATCTGAAATTAATTTAAATCACAAAATGAAAAAATGCAAAATATTTTAAAAAATAAGTGATTATTATTTAGGCTCACTGGCGAAGCCGCAAAAATTTTGAGGAAAGAAAAAGCCCTTGAGTTTGACAATCTCAAAGTGCTAAATTTCAATTGTATATTATTTAAATAGAGATAAAAAACTAATAATGAATTTTTATAAACATTTTTATTCTATCATCTTTTTTTGGTTGTTTTTTTGGATGCCTTCGTTATGTGCAGCACAGCCCCAAAAAAAACATTTGGTTGAAAGGCCTAATATAATTTTTGTTCTTGTTGATGATTTAAGGTGGGATGCTATGGGATTTACTGGACGATATCCATTTCTGAAAACCCCACATATTGATCAACTTCGCAATGAAGGGGTACATTTCAAAAATGCCTTCTGCACGCATTCTCTCTGTGCTCCTTCACGGGCAACTTTTTTAACTGGAATGTTTCCTCAAACTAACGGCGTTAACACCAATCAGGAAGGCCGCGAATTAAATCCTGACAAAACGCTTTCATTTGGGCAAATACTACAGGGCGAAGGCTATGCAACAGCTTTTATTGGCAAATGGCACATGGCAGAAAGTAATGAACCCAGAAAAGGATGGGATTACTGGTGCAGCTTCCCGGGGCAAGGTCAATATTTTGGCAATAATCTGAATATTAATGGAAAAAATATTCGGAATGAAGGATATATCACAGACGAACTGAATAAATATGCTTTGAATTTTATCGACAAAAATGCGGATAAACCATTTTGTGTTTATTTGTCCCACAAAGCTGTACATGAGCCATTTACACCCCCTGATCGTGACAAAAATTTATTCATCAATGATTCTGTTCCTACACCTGCAAGTTGGCTCGATAATATGGAAAACAAACCAGCCTGGCAAAGAACGGTGGTAAATGTAGAGCAACGACATCGTATTAGGGATAAAGACCTCTCTACAATAATTCCTCAAAAAAAGCGTCAGCCTGCCCCATGGCCTGCAAAAACAGGAAGAGGTAAACAAAAAGATTACCTGCGATGCATCAATGCAGTTGATAATGGACTAGGAGAAATGTATGAATTGTTGAAAAAAAAAGGAATTTTAGACAATACGATAATCGTATTTGCCGGCGACAATGGATATTTTCATGGAGAACATGGTTTAGGAGATAAACGCCTAGCATATAACGAATCCATGCGAATTCCATTGATCATGCGCTATCCAAAATTAGCAAACGCGAATCTGACGATTTCAGAAATGATACTCAATGCCGATATTGCTCCTACTTTTCTTGAAATGGCTGGTGTATCAATTCCTGCACAAATCCAGGGCAAAAGTATAGTCCCATTATTACATGGAAAGAATAAGAATTGGAGAAAGTCGTTTCTCTTTACTTACTGGTCAGATCTTAATTATTTTATTCCCCGAATAACAGCCATTCGAACAGAAAAATACCTTTATTCAACTACCCCCGATATTGATGACATTGATGAGTTGTATGATGTTGTAAATGACCCAGCTGAATTATACAATCTTGCAAAGAAACCAGCATTTTTGGCAATTGAGAATCATTTAAAACTAGAACTCGAGCAACTTAAAAAAGAAACTGGATATAAAGCTGAAGTTCCTAGACCAGATGCCGAACTTATGGATAATGTAAAAATAGGTAAACTCCTTTCGATTGATTTTGGAAATACTACCATAAATTCACAACCAGAAAATGATATCCTATTTCAGGGGGTAGTTTTGAAAAAAGATCAAAGAAGGGTTAGTGGGAATTTCAATGACGGTACCACCAGAGTTATAATAACTAAGCCGGAGTTAGACCCTTCAAGAGGCACTTTTGTTATCGAATGTTTGGTTAAACCAGCATCGCCTGATGGAATTATTGCTTCTTGCGGATCAAAAAATGATGGTTGGGCGATCTTTTTAGAAAACGGAGTACCTGGTTTTGTGGTAGCACATAATCAGCATCTTCAATTTGTTGACGGAGCAATAGAAATCATTAATAAATGGTCGCATCTTGTAGCAGTAATTGAAAACTATAATAACGTTATTAAGTTTTTTGCCGATGGGAAATTAATTGGACAGCGAAAAATGTTGCTCCCTATACAATCCATTCATTCCAATGATGGAGATATTTATTTAGGACAGGATGCAGGAGATATGATTGATCCGAATGGAGTTTCAGTTCATTCTTATAAAGGGTTGATTCAATCTGTTACTTTCTATCGTGAAAAAATGCAGGATTCGAAACTCATTGAACTATCGAAAAAAAATTTATAGTGCCATCAAAGTTGAGATGAAAAGTAAAATACAGAAGTTTCATCCCTTTAGGGAGGTTTCCCAGAATGAGATGAAGCAGCAATACAAATAATACTTTCTTTAAATACATTTAGCTAATGAAAAAAAATAGTAATACAAGTAAATGGTATTGTGCCATAATTTCACTCGCACCTGTTTTCTTAATCTTTTCAAACCTTACAGCACAGGTACCTACGAAACCCAACTTACTTTTTATTATCACAGACCAACAAAGGTTTGATGCACTAAGTATAGCAGGAAATACGATATTAAAGACACCCAATTTAGACAGCCTTGCAAAACAGGGCGTTTGGTTTAAAAATGCATATACCCAATGTGCCGTATGTGCGCCTACTAGGGCATCCATTTTAACAGGGGCCACAGTGGAAAATCACCAGATAATTACCAATGAAATTGCTAATTCCACAAAGGAAACTGGCAGAATGCCAATGCCAACATTTGATGAATTGTTAAGCCAAAATGGATACCGCTGCGAGTATTACGGAAAATGGCATAGTCCTCAGTTTCATTCAGAAGTGTACCAAAACCCTCAATTAAAATCATCTAACGGAAAGTCTGTCTTTGCCCCAGGGCAGCTTACCGCTTTATATATGGACTATTTAAAACCAATTTTTCAAACCGCAAAATTACAGCCTGGTGAATTGTATGACAGTTTTACTGAGCAGCCCTACTTGATGAACCCATTAGATAAAAGATATGGAATGACAGAACAACAAGTTAAACTGTTGAATACAAAATATAGTCAGCCTGATCTTCATGGAGAACTACAAACTCCACAGGAAAATTCATTCACAGCATTTCAGGCTAGGCAAACAATTGATGCGCTTGAGCGGAATAAAAGAAACGCTTTTAGCATTACTTGTTCCTTTCATTTTCCACACGCTCCAATGCTACCGGTTAAACCCTATTCAGGAATGTATGCCTTTAAAAACATGCCAGTTCCAGCTAGTATTACAGACCCAATGTTGAACTCACCTTACCGAAGTCAAAATGGTCGATTAACCCATACAGAATATGCAAATCCTGAAAAGATAAAATACATGATTGCAGATTATTATGGCCTTGTAAAAGAAATTGACGATTGGGTTGGTAAAATAGTAGGAAAACTTGATGAACTAGGATTAGCTGAAAATACGCTCGTAATTTTTACCAGCGACCACGGAGACATGCTTGGCGCACATGGAATGCGTGAAAAGAATGTGTTTTATGAAGAGTCTGCACATATTCCATTAATAATTCGATTTCCAAAAAAAATTAAATCCAAAACGACTATAGATGGGTATGTATCCACAGTAGATTTGTTTGCCACCATCAATGATTATTTGCATATACCCGAACATCCTTCAGATGGAAAAAGTTTACGTGGACTTATAGAAGGAACCGATAAAATGCATGGTCAATATGTGGTAACCGAATGGTTGTATAATGAGGACAAACAACCTGCCTACATGATATTAAAAGATAATTGGAAAATGTTTATACCCTATTCAGCTGAATCAACTGTGGTCAACGTTCTATACAATTTGAAAGATGATCCCTATGAAATGAATAACCTTTTAGGGCGGAATCCAGACAAGAAAAAATATGCGGCAAAAGCAAACGAATTGCGGGATGATTTATTAGCATGGTTAAAACTGCACAAATCCATTCATTATGATGGGGTGAAGAATCGTGACATGATTGGAGTGAATTGAGTTTAACGTCTTACTGACAAAGGCTTATTCATTAAAATGAACCTGATACCCCAATTTATTATAGGATAACAAAAAATGAAACAATACAATCCTTTTAAAACGATCATACTAATATTAATTTTCAGTACCTACAAAGTGAATGCACAGTCTGGTACAGAAACTGCAAAGGTGAAAAATCACCCAACTGGAAAAATTGTCAGAACCACGAAGAAAAAACCAAATATACTAATCCTTTTTGCTGATCAACACAACAAAAAGGTGATGGGATTTGAAGGTCACCCGGATGTTATCACACCTAATCTTGATAAGTTGGCTCAACAATCAGTAGTGTTCAATAGTGCTTATTGTGCAACAGGTATATGTGTTCCTTCTAGGTCTGCTCTTATGACAGGGCTTTATCCAAGAACAATGGGACTTCTTTCTAACACTGAGCAAACAAGTGTTATTAAGGACGTTGTTTCTTTGGCGTCACTATTTCAACAAAATAGTTATAAAACCTTTGCTTTTGGGAAACGCCATACAAGTGGGGCTGTAGATGCAGGTTGGGATGTGCAGCAAAGCCATTTATGCAATGAAACACCCGGAAATAGCTACACAGAATGGGTAGAAAAAAACGGATATGGAAAAGCATTTGCAAAAGATTGGGCCGCTGAATTTGGCAGAGGAACCGATTGTTCTTTGCAGGCAAAAGAGAAAATAGCTATTGGTGATTTGGGTACACGCATCACCGAACTGCCTGAAAATATGACTATGGAAGCATTTACTACAATGCTAACAATTCAAATGATAAAAGAACAAGAAAAAAGTGAAGATCCCTTTTTTTGCTGGGCAACATTTTATAGACCCCATCAACCCTATACGCCATTGAAAAAATACATGGATTTGTACAATGTATCTCAGTGGGGAGAGGGTAGGAATAAAGGCAGTACTATAAAAAAACCGAGAAGTCTATACGAAATCAAGGAAAACCTACCCCCCCTGATGCAATCCATCCGCGAGGGGGGCAATAAAGTTTGGAACGTAGATAAGGCAAATGCCAATGAACAGCTTTGGCGAAATTATATTGGCGCATATTATGCACTAGTAACAGAAGTGGATCATTGTGTTGGAGAAATTTTGAAGGCATTGGATGAAGCTGGTAAATCAGAAGAAACCATCGTTATTTATACTTCTGATCATGGAGATTTTGTAGGCAATCATGGGATGGTGGAGAAATCAGCGCTTGGGCAAAATGTATATGAGGATATTTTAAATGTGCCATTAATCATTCGTTATCCAGGAAATAAGCAAAATGGTAAAAGGACAGCAGAATTGGTAAGTTTAGTGGATGTTTACCCTACTTTAGTTGAATTACTGGGGCTCAAAATGCCAAAAATGAAGTATCCCATCCAAGGGCAATCTTTTGCTAACACATTAACAAAAGGCGAGCCGATGAACCGATCCTACTTTGTATCTGAAAGTTGGTCACAGGCAGCAATCATTTCAAAAGATTATAAACTGGCAATCATGCTTGATCCTACAGATGCATATAGGAAATATGATTTCAGGTTTTTTGGCAACCAATTTTTTGTTCGAAAATCAGATTCACTTGAAATTGATAATCAAATTAATAACAAAGCGTATGCAACTGATATTGGTAGACTTCAAACTTATTATCAGGATTTTATGAATAAGGTGCCAGATATAGGGAAACAGGAGATCATTAAGAATACAAAGTTTAAAAATAAATGAACAATAAATTTGCAATTGGAATAGATATTGGCGGAAGCCATGTTAGTTGCGCAGCTTTTTATTTATTTGAAAAAAAGGTACATCAGCAATCTTTTGCGGAGAGTAAATTAGATAATCATGATGAAGCAAATATCATTATTTCAATTTGGGAAAAAACAATTCAACAAACTATAGAGCAGGTGGGAAAAGAAAATATTGTAGGACTAGGTTTTGCAATGCCCGGTCCTTTTGCGTATGAAGCTGGCATCACTTTATTTACTGGTGAGAATAATAAGTATGAAAAGCTATATGGAATAAATGTAGGTGATGTTTTAAGAAAATTACTTACACTTCCAAAAAACTTTCCTATTCGTTTTATGAATGATGCAACGGCTTTTGCAGTTGGTGAAGAATGGATTGGCAAAACAATGGGCACAAAAAAATCATTAGCTATCACTTTAGGAACTGGCTTAGGTTCTGCTTTTATAGAAAACAGTTTACCCGTTACATCTAGCAACAATGTTCCGCAGAAAGGATGTCTTTGGCATTTGCCTTTTGATATTGGGATAGCAGATGATTATTTCTCATCAAGGGGCTTGGTAACTAGGTATTATAAAAAAACAGGTCAATCAATTTTAAGTGTCAAAGACATTGCCATTGCAGCACATAGTGATGAGATGGCTAAAGCAGTTTTTAAAGAATTTGGAAACGACTTATATAATTTTCTGAAACCTTGGGTTGAAAAATTTGGTGTTGAGAAAATAGTAATTGGCGGCAATATATCATTGGCTGCTGACTTTTTTTTGCCTTCTATGAAAACTGCAATGGCTATTGAATGTTTATCATCCGTATCAATTGATGTGTCAGGATTAGGGGAAACAGCTTCAATTATTGGAGGGGCAAGATTGTTTGAGCCCTGCTATTGGCAGAAAATTAAAAACCTGATAAAGGAAATGTAAATAATTTAACGTTCTTATTAAATCTTATCAAAAAATGTTTTTGGGGTAAAAAAAGTAATATCGAAGGAAATAAAAAACTTTAATTTAAATTTTAGAAATCCTTTCCGAAAAGACCTTATAGTGATTTTATAAATTAAGATTATGAAACCAATAAAGCCAATACTTGTAATGATAGCTTGCTGTTTTTTTTTACACTGCATGGCTCAAAAAACAATAGATACTATAGCTACAAAAGCGGGTAGTTATGAAATACCAATAAAAATTGCATTACCCCAAAAAAGTTTAGAAAAAAACCCTATTTACTTTTTTGTTCATGGCGGAGGCTGGAATGGTGGTACACAAGATGAGGTACCTCCAGCAACGCTCTCTGGAGATGTAAACTTCTTAGCTAATGAACTGGGTATTATTTATGTTGGATTAGCCTATCGCTGTAAAGGGAATAATGCCACTTTTGCTGATGCAATAAATGATTTGGAATCTAGCGTTAAGTGGTTTTTAGACAACGCAGATCGATTTAATGCAGACACCACTCGAATTGGTTTTGGTGGTGCTTCAGCAGGATCTACCTTATCTGCCGTAGTGGCTCAAAAATATCTACATTGTAAAGTTTATGTAGGTGCAGAGGGAATGTATAACTTATTAGACCATGATGAAAAAAAATCTCCATTTCCCAATAGTGAAGCAAGAAAAATTTATGGTTTAGATACCGAAGAAAAAAGTAAAATGGCATCTGCATTTTATACTTTAAAAGAAAATCCACCTACATCACTTTTATTGCACGGAAAAGAAGACAGATTGTGTCACTACACGCAAAGTATACAATTTGCCGAAAAGATTAAAGCGTCCGGTGGTAAAGCTAAGGTTGTGGTCTATGATAAAATTAATCATACCTGCTTAAGTGCTTCTTATCCAGAGGTTTTCAAAAAGAGTGTAATAGAAATTGCCAATTTATTTATTAGTGAATTTAAGATTAAAAATAAAAATATTGAAACTATTCAAAAAATATTAGATAAACAATTAGAAAATCAGTACCAGTCAAACAATATCACCGAAAATAAAATTATTGGTTCATGGAAATTTAATAATGAAGATTTAATTTTTAACCCTAATGGCAAAGGAGAACAAAAAAATAGCAATGGAGTGAAACCGTTTAATTACATCATCCAAAATGATTCTGTAAAAATATTAGTAGAAGAACAAAAAGAACGATTATTTTTTTTAAGGAAAAATAATAGCAACCTTTTTGAACTCATTACCGATGATATAGAAAAAAAATATAGAAGGTTTGATTATATCAAACAGTAAATCAAATATAAAATGTATCTACATTCAGGTTATTAGTGCAAAAATAAAGTCCCGAAAGATAAAAATAAAATTAGGTCTTGTAGATTGATTAAACCCCAATTGCATATTAGAAACAATTGAAGGCATTCTTTAAAAGGCCCTAGCTTTTGCCCCAGTATAAGGTTATTTTGAAATGACTTTAGCCAAATAATTTACTTTTACTTCTAATGCGTAATTCCATTTAACTAAATTATAAAAACTTGGTAACCATTTTTTTCCATTGTTTTTTAGGCTTTTCTTTTTGCTCGTTAATGTTGAAGTTAGCAAAACAAATGCTACAGACAACGCCATAAATTGTAATTTGGGTTAAATTGAAATGATTTGAAAATTAGCAGAGAATATCTTATTCTCTGCTAACCTAAAACAAAAACAACCCCATATACCCCAAAAAAATTACCCTTATGTATTTCATCTCACTAATAGATGCATAAACTGAGCTTTATTGCTTAGCGTAACTTCTAGTTTTCTATGCTCCCATTATGCCAAATCGAACAATCTAGAGTCATCACCTAAAACCAAGCAGCCACAAAATCTTTCACAAAAGCATCAGCAACACCAAAAGAGAAAGCAAACACTACAACCAACATTACAAAAGAAGCAAATTTTAATTTGTTTAAAGCGGGAAAATCGATTGCAGATAAAGAAATTGCTTATTTATTAATTTAGTATCCAACAAAGCAATGCGGTATTTTACACCATCCCTTTAATCGCCATTACCAACTTATCTAGGTCTTTCTTTGATGTATAAACATTTGGGGTTACCCTTACGCCGTGAATATTTTCCCAATCTATAGCTACTGTGTGAATCTTATATTTTGTAAACAACTCGCTAGAAATTTCTCCTGTTTTTTTACCTTTTATACTTATGCTCGCAATTGCACAGGATTGATGATTGGTATCTGGTTGGTTAAAACTTACTCCCGGAAGATTTTTAACTTGCTTAACCCAATAATTTTTGAGGTAACGCAATCTTTCCTCTTTTCTTGCCGAACCAATTACATTGTGAAAATCTACAGCCGTTCCAATTGCCATTTCTGATGCAAAAGATCTTGTTCCTAATGATTCAAATTTGCGGATATCGCCACCGTCGGGTTCGTTGTTCGACAATAAAGCCCAAACATTTTTGATGCTTTCCTTCTTTATATACAACATACCACTACCGAATGGTGCACTCATCCATTTGTGCAAAGATGTTGCAAAATAATCGCATTCTAAATCTGGAATTTTAAAATCAAAATGTGCAAATGTATGAGCCCCATCTCCTATTACCTCAATGCCTTGTTGATGAGCGGCTTGTGCGATGCGCTTTATCGGCATAATTTGTCCGCTCCAATTGATAAGATGTGTAACGTGTACAATTCTTGTTTTAGAAGTGAAAGCAGAAGTATATGTTTTGACAATTTCATCGTCATTAGAAGTAAAAGGCAAATCTAGCCAAACGAGTTTTACGCCATCTCGCTTTTCACGTTGCTTCCAAGCGTTGATCATATTAGGATAATCTTGTTTGGTAAGCACAATTTCATCACCAGCCTTTAAATTTAATCCGAAAATTACGGTATTCAAACCTTCTGTTGCATTTCTGTTGATAGCAATTTCATCGGGTGAACATCCTGATAAATCTGCTAACTTTTGGCGAACGGGTTCTCTACCTTGGTCGAGAATCTGCCACATATAATAACTGGGGGCTTCATTGCAATATTGATAAAATCGGATATGGGCATCTTGCACTACCTTCGGTTGTGGAGCAACGCCACCGTTGTTTAGATTGATAATATTTGGACTAACCGTAAATGACTCGCGAATCCAACCCCAAAAATCTTCGTCATCCATATTAGAAGCACCATAACGTTCTGCTTTGGTTCTATAGTCTTCTGCTTGCTTTGCAAATGCAGGATTGATAGCTACCAAAAAGGATAAACTTGTGCCTAAGAAATTTCTTCTTACCATAATTTGTAGCTTGTAAAAATTCTAATCTTAAATTAATGTTGAAAGTTGGTTATTTCAAGTTAAGTATTTTTAAGAAAAGGGCAAAGTCAAAAAGTAGTTTATTTATTTGCTAAACAATTTGATGCAATTGAAGTAGCCGCAATATAACCACTTGTCCAAGCGTGTTGAAAATTATATCCACCAGTAATTCCATCAACGTCTAAAATCTCGCCAGAAAAATACAACCCTGGAATTTTTCTACTTTCCATAGTAGAAGGTTCAATTTCGGAAAGCGTTACGCCTCCAGCGGTAACGAACTCTTCTTTAAAAGTAGTTTTACCGCTTACTTCAGCTTCATAAAGTGTAAGCGATTTTATCAATTTGTTTTGTAAAACGGTAGGAAGATCACTCCAACGAATCGTTCCTAATATTCCTGATTGTTGAATTAAAAAATCCCAAAGCCTCTGAGGCAATCCAAACATCTTTTGTTGCAATTTGCTAGAAGCCATTTGCATTCGATAAGATATGAAATAATCGCGTAAACTGTTTTCAGAATATTCTGGAATCCAATTGATTACTATTTTAAAAGAATAATTCAAATCGGCAAGTGTTCTTGCACTCCAAGCAGAAAGTTTTAAAACTGCTGGTCCACTCAACCCCCAATGGGTAATCATTAATGGACCATTATCTTTTGCTTTAATTGCTGGAATTCTAACTTCAGCACTTTCAACAGCAATTCCCATTAAAGCATTGATGGGATGTTTGGGCAAATTGAAGGTAAAAAGAGATGGTATTGGAGGTGAAACCGAATGACCAAGAGCCGTAATCCAATGATACTGATCTATTTTAGGAAAGCCACCAGTTGCAATACAAATATAATCGGCTTGCAAAATTGTAGAATCCTTTCCATGGCGTAATGTAGAAAGTTTAAACTGTCCATCAATACGTTCAATCTTTTCAACAGACATATTGACCATTATTTCAACTCCATAAGTGTTGGCTTCTTTCAACAAACAATGGATGATTGTTTCAGAAGAATTGGAAACCGGAAATCTTCTTCCATCTTCCTCAGTTTTTAATTCAACCCCCCTTTCTGTAAACCAATTTTCCGTGTCATGGGTGAAAAATTGATGAAAAGTTTTCTTTACAAAATTTTTACCTCGAGGATAACAGTTGCTCATGGTAACAATATCATCACAATCGTGCGTAACATTACAACGACCGCCGCCGCTTATTCGAACTTTAGACAATAATTTTGAGCTTTTTTCAAGGATAACTACCTGCAGTTCGGGACATAATCTTGCAGCATTTACAGCACAAAAGAATCCAGATGCACCAGCACCTATAACTATAAGTTTTTTCTTGTTCATTTTGATACCGAAAATGGGAGTGTTTGAATTAAATTATTTGTTAGATTGAAGCATAATTGCAGCCATTGTTTCTATACCTTCAAATAAGTTTTTTAAGCGGATGTTTTCATTTTCAGCGTGCTGGTTATTGTCGTGATTTGCTACCGGAATAGAAATGGTTTTTGCCTTCAAGTATTTTTCAAAAACAAATAAAGGCAAACTACCACCGCTTGTAGGAGTTAAAATAACTTGTTCGTTTGTAGTTGCCTGCAATGCAGCAATAATCATTTTGGCTATGGGCAAATCCATTGGTGTTTTTTGAGCATTATATCCACTAGAAGCAACAATTTGGATTATTTTAGAATGAGATTTTCTTTCTTCAAGAGAAGGTTCTTTATCGGTAACAAAATAGCCCAAAGATTTGATGTGGTTGATGACTTTCTGCTGTTGTCTTTGCCAATCGTTACCCGCAACCAACCGAAGATCAATAGAAGCAATGGCTTTGGTAGGGATAACATTAGCGGACAATTTACCAACATTGGCACTTTGTAAACCATTAATATTTAAAGATGGTAGATTTATTGATTCTGTCAATCCACGACTTAGGGATTCTTCATTTAAAAAACCAAGTTCATTTTTCAATTGAGTTTCAACAGGAGGGATTGCTTTGATTGCGGCTTTTTCCATTGCACTCAACGGAAGAACATCATCATAAAAACCTTTTATGGTTACTTTACCATTTTTATCTTTCATAGTTGAAAGCAATTGAGCAAGTTCCATAGCTGGGTTAGGAGCCCAGTTTCCATAATGTCCACTGTGTAAAGGACGAAGCGGACCAAAAGTAGTTAACTCCAAATGTGTATCGCCACGAACACCAAAAACCACAAGTTTTTTTCCCGTTTGATGAACAGGACCATCACAAATCACCCATAAATCAGATTGAAGTAGAGACTTGTTTTGCTCAAGAATTTCGAATAAATGGTCAGAACCCGCTTCTTCTTCACCTTCAAAAAAGAATTTAACGTTTACTTTTGGAAATAAACCAGAAGCAATTATTGCTTCATAAGCAGTGACGATAGACATTACACCGGCTTTATCATCAGAAGCACCTCTACCATAAATGCGCCATTCAGGATTAAAAGCTTGGGATTTATCGGGGAAAGCAACAGCTTTTGCACCATTTGTAACAATTCCATCCATTAAAATTGGTTTAAAAGGATGTAATCCTGGAAACCATTTGGATGAATCTACTGGCTGGCCATCGTAATGTGCATAAAAGATTACGGTTTGTGTTGCATTAGGAACATTGATTTCACCATACACTGCTGGCGGAATTCCTTTTGTATTTGGATAAAGCAATTGAACTTGCTTAACGCCAATAGTTTTCAATTTGTCAGAAATGAAATATGCATTTTTGAGAAGAGAAGTAGTATCAGAAGCAACATTGGGAATAGATAAAAAATTGAAATAATCTTTCATTATCCGATGTTCGTTAACTTGTCTATACTTTCGGATGGTAATAATTTCGGGAGTTTGGGCAAAAAGAGTAGATGAAAAAAATAGTATAGAAAAAAACAAAATTCGCATAAAAAGAGTTATCTGTCTAAGTTAACAAGAAACAATAAAACTATTAAAAGATCAGGAAAATAAGTTAGAAATAACAGTTTCCGAAATTTGTCCAAAATCATTAATAATTAGATCAGCCATAGACAAATCATTTTCGGGGTGTGTATTGGTGATAGCAACACATTTCATTCCAGCTGCTTTGGCTGCATGTACTCCACTTATGGCATCTTCAAAAACCAAACATTTTGCTGGAAGTACAGAAAGACGTTGAGCCGCTAACAAAAACATATCAGGTTTTGGCTTACCATTTTCTACATCTTCGCCCGTAATAAACACTTTGAAATATTGTTCAAAACCAGTTTCGTGCATTACCCTTCTCATTTTTCGTTTTCTTGAACTGGTGGCTAATGCAAGTGGTATACTTTTTTCTCTGAA
The DNA here is from genome assembly GCA_945871875.1 of Sphingobacterium thalpophilum. Taxonomy (GTDB): domain Bacteria; phylum Bacteroidota; class Bacteroidia; order Chitinophagales; family Chitinophagaceae; genus Pollutibacter. Next base: position 13,308 of record CAMBYC010000015.1, on the reverse strand, counting down.
ATAATTAAGTAAGTTTTCAGCATTTGGATATACTTTAATCCCGTTTAGATTGAGAAGCTCATCAAAGTATTCCATTTTCTTTGTAAGTGCGTAATTGGCTTTAATACCTTCCAATTTTAAAAAGTGAAAAACCATGTCAGCACTTTTCATTCCTATTAATGGATAATAATGTTTAAAAGAAATATTTACGCCGTATTCTTTAAATAATTTTTGCCATGCTAGAAAATCTAACTCTGTAGAAGCTACCAAGGTACCATCCATATCAAAAATTACTGCAGAAGGAGAATTCAACATAATAAAAATGAACCTTAAAGAGTTTTTACAAACAAAAGGTTAATAAATCAATTTTACAAATTAATAATCACTGAAAAGGTTGATGTTAGCCTTTTCATTTATAATAGTTTGGTCAAAAGAAGAAAGAATATCAGCTTGTTTTTTCTTAATACATATAGTGTGTTCATAATGAGCGGAAGGCATTCCATCTTTAGTCCTAATTGTCCAACCGTCTTCATCCGTTGAAACTTCTTTTACCCCAAGATTCACCATTGGTTCAATGGCAATAACCATATTTTCTTTCAATTTAGATCCCATTCCTTTTTTACCATAATTTGGAACTTGAGGTTCTTCGTGAAGGTGCTTACCAATGCCATGACCAACCAATTCTCTCACAACACCATACTTCCATCTTTTTTCAGTAGCCTCTTGAATAGCAAATGAAATATCACCAACACGATTATTGACTATAGCCATTTCAATACCTCGATATAAAGAAGCTCGAGTTCGAGTTAGGAGATTAGCAATTTCAGTTGAAATATCTCCAATTGCAAATGTATATGCACTATCGCCATGATAGCCATTTTTATAAGCACCAACATCAACAGAAATGATATCTCCAGATTTTAGTACATGAGAACCTGGGAAGCCATGAACTACTGCATCATTTACTGATATACAAGTAGCAAAAGGATAACCCTTATAATTTTTAAAAGAAGGGGTTGCCCCATGAGATCGTATAAAATCTTCAGCCAATTTATCTACTTCTAAAGTAGTTAGGCCTGGGCGTAAAAAAGTAGCCACCTCAGATAAGGTGGCACTCACTAATAAACAACTTTCGCGAATAATTTCTATTTCAGCGTTAGACTTTATATAAATCATTATAATGTAGAGCTGGCAGTAGATTGTCTTCCTTGTATTCTTCCACCTTTCATTAATCCATCGTATTGACGCATTAACAAATGGGTTTCAATTTGTTGTAAAGTATCAAGGATAACACCTACCATAATAAGCAATGAAGTTCCTCCAAAGAATGTAGAGAAAGATTGAGTTACTCCAAGTTTCTGGGCAATACCAGGTAAGATACCTGCAACTGCAAGAAAAATAGCACCTGGTAAAGTAATTCTATCCATAACTTGACCTATAAAATCAGCAGTATCTTGCCCAGGCTTTACACCAGGAACAAAACCATTGCTTTGTTTTAAACTATCACTCATCTGGCGTGGATTGAAAATCAATGCAGTATATAAGAAAGTAAATCCAATTACCAATACTGCATAAATCAACATATACCAAGGGTTACTGTGGTCGTTGAATATTCTAGCAATACCTTTTCCCTGTTCAATATTTGTAAAAGAGAATAAAGTAGGCAAAAACATAATAGCTTGTGCAAATATAATTGGCATAACTCCAGACGCATTTACCTTTAGAGGTAAAAATTGTCTAGAACCAATTACTTGTTTACTTCCTACAATTTGTTTTGCATAATTAACAGGTATCTTTCGAACACCTTGTACTAAAATGATTAGACCAAGAATTGTAGCAATTAAAAAAGCGATTTCAACTAAAAATATTAACAAGCCACCACCACCTCTGGTTTGTTTTGCAGCAAGTTCACCTAAGAAAGATTGAGGCAATCTACCTAAGATACCAACCATAATAATGATTGATGTACCGTTACCCAAACCTTTGTCTTGAATTTTTTCACCCAACCACATAACAAAAAGAGTGCCTGCAACTAAAATCATAACAGTAGACAACCAAAAATAATCTGCATAAGATTCTATTAAAGCGTCTCTATTTACATTTTTTAGGTAAGATACATAAGCAGCACCTTGTAATAAAGTAACTGCTGCAGTTAGATAGCGAGTAAGTTGGTTAATTTTCTTTCTTCCACTTTCACCTTCTTTATTTAATTTTTGCATCTGTGGCACTAAAATTGTCATCAACTGCATGAAGATTGATGCAGAGATGTATGGCATGATACCTAATGCAAATATAGAAGCGTTTGAAAATGAACCACCTGCAAATGTATCAAACAAACCTAGTAAACCCTCTTTCGCACCAGAAAGATTAAGCTTATTAGGATCAATACCAGGCAAAACTACGTGAGAACCGAATCTATATACCAGAACGAAAAGCAAAGTTAAGAGAATCTTATTCCTTAATTCTTCAATGCTCCAGATATTGTTAATGGTTTGTATGAATTTCTTCACAGCTATTTATTTTAAAGATACTGTTAGCTAGGATATAACAAATTATAATTTTATTCTAGCTGACTGAAAAGAATTATTTTACGATTTCAATAGTTCCACCTGCTGCTTCAATAGCTGCTTTAGCTTTTTCACTAACAGCACTAACTTTGAAAACTACGGCAGTTTTGATTTCACCATTACCTAAAACTTTTACTTTATCAGTTTTAGAAGTCAAACCATTAATATATAAATAATCAGGATTAAATTCAGGGAATTCATATTTTTCCATTAGTTCTTCAATTTGAGATAAATTGAAAACTTTGTACTCAATTTTATTGTTGTTTTTGAATCCACGTTTTGGGATTCTTCTTTGAATTGGCATCTGACCACCTTCGTGACCTAATTTGCGTTGATAACCAGTTCGAGCCTGAGCTCCTTTATTACCTTTTGTAGAAGTTCCACCTTTACCAGATGCTTCACCACGACCAATTCTTTTTTGCTTTTTTGTAGCACCTTCTGCAGGCTTTAACAAATGAAGTTTCATAAATAAATTTTTACTAAACGCAGTTCCCTGTTCTGCTCGCCTTTATAAATATTCCTCCAGGGATGAGGTTAAAACATTAAATTTCTTCTACTTTCACCAAATGGTTTACTTTACGAACCATCCCAAGAATTTGAGGAGTAGCTTCTACTTCTACAAACTTGTTTATTTTACGTAAACCTAAAGCAACCATTGTTTGTTTTTGGCGCTCTGATCTGTCGATTACACTTTTAAGCTGTGTTATTTTAATCTTTGCCATTTTCATTGATCATTTAAATATTTTCAAAAAGTATTGTAATAACCTAAAAAATAAGCTATAACCTTACAAATTTCATTGATTACAAACCCTTAACCAATAGTAGAACTATCCGTTGAAAACTTTTTTCAAAGATAAGTTTCTAGTCCTAGAAACTGATATAGGTTCTCTTAACATAGCTAAAGCCTTAACTGTTGCTTTAACCACGTTGTGAGGATTTGCGGAACCAAGTGATTTTGCTAATACGTTGTGTACACCAGCAATTTCCAAAACTGCTCGCATACTACCTCCAGCAATTACACCAGTACCTTGGGCTGCAGGCTTTACTAAAACCTTTGCAGCACCTTCCTTAGACAATTGATCATGAGGAATAGTACCTTTCATAATTGGAACCTTTATAAGATTCTTTTTTGCATCTTCTATTCCTTTGGTGATAGCTTCTTGCACTTCTTTAGCTTTACCTAAACCGTGTCCTACTATTCCATTCTCATTTCCAACCACAACTAGTGCAGAGAAACTGAAAGCACGACCACCTTTAGTAGTTTTTACCACACGATTGATGGCAACAACTTTTTCTTTTAACTCAAGATCGCCAGCTTTTACTTTGTTTAATATTATTTTAGACATTATTTCGTCAATTAACTGTTCAGTGTATTAATTAAAATTAGAATTTAAGACCACCTTCTCTAGCTCCTTCAGCAACTGCTTTTACTCTTCCGTGGTATAAATAACCGCCACGATCAAAAGTACAAGTAGTTAAACCTATTGCTAATGCTTTTTGTGCCAAAGATTGTCCTGCAAGCTTACTCTTTTCAACTTTAGTAACTTTTTGAGCTACTATATCAGCCTCTTTGCTAGAAGCTGATGCTAAAGTAACACCACTAACATCATCTATAAGTTGTAAATATATATCAGTATTGCTTCTGAAAACACTCAATCTAGGACGAGCTGAAACTCCAGATATTTTATTTCTTACCCTATATTTTATCTTCTGCCTTCTTAACCCTTTACTGTTCATAATTCTTACATTTACTATTCCCTGATACTGCCAGGAAAATTATTTATCAAATATTTATTTTCATTCTAAAAAACAAGATGTAAAATAACAATATATCTATACTATTATTTACCTGCTGATTTACCTGCTTTTCTTCTGATAAATTCACCTTTATACTTAACACCTTTACCTTTGTATGGTTCAGGTTTTCTCAAACCACGAATCTTTGCAGCAACTTGACCCAATAATTGTTTGTCAATTCCTTCCAAAACAATCCTTGGATTATCACCCTTTTCTTGCGAAGTAACAACTTTTAACTCATTTGGAATTTCAAATATAATATTATGTGAAAATCCTAAAGCCAAATCTAGAATATTACCTTGATTTGCTGCTTTATAACCTACCCCCACAAGCTCCAATTCTTTCTTAAATCCTTCTGTAACACCTTTTACCATGTTACTAACCAATGAACGGTACAAACCATGCATTGCTCTATGGCGAATTTGATCTGTTGGTCTGGAGAAAACTATTTTACCTTCTTCAACTTCAACTTTGATATCTCTATCAACATTTTCAGTTAATTGTCCTTTAGGACCTTTAATTGCTACTACATTTGTTGCACTTACTGTTACTGTAACCCCTTGAGGCAAAGTAATAGGCGACTTACCTATACGAGACATATTTATTTAATTTAGTTCTGACCGGTCAGTGCTGTATAGGCAGCACTTAATGTATCAGAAATTATAAAAAACTTTATTTTAAACTCTTGAGAAACATTATTAGTAAATGTTACACAACACTTCACCGCCAACGTTCTGCAATTTAGCTTCTTTATCGGTCATTACACCTTTTGAAGTTGAAATAATTGCAATACCAAGACCATTTTTTACACGCTTGAATTCATCTGGACTTGCATACTGTCTTAAACCTGGTCTACTCACTCTATCTAATGTTTTAATAGCTGGTTCTTTAGTAATACCATCATATTTTAAAGCTATTTTAATAACACCTTGTTTACTATCATCTTCAAATTTATATTTTAAAATATAACCTTGAGCGTATAATATTTCAGTGATGCGCTTTTTAAGATTCGATGCTGGAATCTCAACAATACGATGACCCGCCATTTGTCCATTACGGATTCTTGTAAGGTAATCTGCTATGGGATCTGTAATCATATAAATTTTACAATTATCGTTATCAATTAATAATCTTTGGGGCTGAATTTACCAGCTTGCCTTTTTTACTCCGGGAATTTTTCCCATTAATGCCATATCTCTAAATGTTACCCTTGAAATACCAAAATATCTTATATAACCTTTTGGTCTACCAGATATTTGACATCTATTGTGTAAACGTACTTTAGAAGAATTTTTTGGCAAAGCATCTAACCCTGCCCAATCTTCTGCAGCTTTTAATGTAGCACGCTTTTCAGCAAATTTTGCTACTAATCTTTGTCTTTTAAGCTCTCTGGCCTTCACTGAAGTCTTAGCCATTTTTATTTATTTATATTTTTAAACTTTTTCTTTTCTCATGTCTCTGAAAGGCATACCCATTTCCTTTAGTAACTCATAAGCTTCTTCATTATTCTTAGCTGTAGTTACAAAGGTGATATCCATACCTGTAATTCTATTTACTTTATCGATATCAATTTCAGGGAAAATGATTTGTTCAGTGATTCCTAGAGTATAATTTCCTCTACCATCAAATGCTTTTTCATTGATTCCTTTGAAATCACGTACACGAGGTAAGGTTGCAGAAATTAATCTATCTAAAAATTCAAACATTTTTACACCACGTAACGTTACACGTGCACCAATCGGCATTCCTTTACGTAATTTGAAGTTAGAAATATCTTTCTTCGAAATTGTAGGAACAGCTTTTTGTCCTGTTATTGTTGTTAATTCTTCTAATGCAATATCAATTAACTTTTTATCAGTTACTGCACCATTTACACCACGATTTACACAAATCTTAGTGATTTTTGGCGTTTGCATAGAACTGTTGTAATTAAACTTTTTTTGCAATGCAGGTATCACTTCATCATGATACTTCTTATGCAATCTTGGAGTATAAGTTGCTGTACTCATTAGATTATTGCCTCCCCTGATTTTTTAGAAATTCTTACTAATTTACCATTTTCACGTACACGGTTAACTTTAGTAGGTACACTCATCTTAGCATCCCATAACATTACATTACTAATGTGAACAGAAGCTTCTTTCTTAACTAAACCTCCCTTGGTATTTTGTGCAGATGGTTTTGTATGCCTTGTAACTATGTTTACGCTTTCTACTAAAACCCTTGCAGATTCTAGAAATACCTCTAAAACTTTGCGAGGTTTTTTCAAATCTTTATCATCACCGGAAATAACTACTACTGTATCGCCTTTTTTGATATTGAATTTGGGTTTAAATCTATTACTCATTGTTAAACTATTAACGCGTTTAAAATTCTATTGATTATTAAAGTACTTCAGGTGCTAGTGAAATAATTTTCATATAACCTTTGTCACGAAGTTCTCTAGCTACTGGACCAAAAATACGTGTACCACGTGGATCATCTGATTGGTTCAATAAAACCACTGCATTGTCATCAAAACGAATGTAACTACCATCTTTACGACGTAATTTATTCTTCGTTCTAACAATTACTGCTTTGCATACTGTACCTTTTTTAATACCACCTGCTGGTATTGCATCTTTAACAGTAACAACTATTTTATCACCAATTCTCGCATAGTCCTGACCACTATTTCCGAGAACACGGATACAGAGTACTTCTTTTGCTCCACTATTGTCAGCTACATTTAGCCTACTTTCCTGCTGAATCATATTACTTTGTTTTGTATTCTGTAAATAACAGAACAATTAAAACCATTTTGTTTATCTACAATTCCCTAAGGAAATTATTTAGCTTTCTCAATTATTTCAACCAATCTCCAACGCTTTGTTTTGCTTAATGGACGGGTTTCCATGATTTTAACTACGTCACCCGGAGTAGCTTGGTTCTCCTCATCATGTGCATGGAACTTTGTAGATTTCTTTACAAATTTTCCATAGATAGGATGCTTTACTTTTCTCTCTACTTTAACAGTAATGGTTTTAGTCATTTTGTTACTAGTAACTGTTCCGGTTTTTGTTTTACGTATCTTTCTTTCTATCATTTTGTACTCTTTTAACGTATTATGGCTTTTACAACCATTTATAATTTAGGAAACCACATTTTTAGTTGCTTCTTTCCTTACTTGTAATGCTGTTTTTAATCTTGCTACATCTCTTCTAAGTAAACGAATTGTTACAGGGTTTTCTAAAGGAGTAACACTGTGAGCAAACTTTAATTTTGATAACCTTTGCTCATCATCTTTTATCCTTGCCTGTAAATCTTCTACATTCATTGAAGATATACCTTTATAAAATTCTGAATTAGACATTTTGTGTATCTTTTAATTGATTACGCCAAATCACGACGAGTAATAAATTTTGTTAAAATTGGTAACTTATCAGCTGCCAACTTCATAGCTTCCTTTGCAACTTCTGGTGTTACGCCATCAGCTTCAAATAGAATACGACCTGGTTCAACTACTGCAGCCCAATATTCTGGATTTCCTTTACCCTTACCCATCCTTACTTCGGCTGGCTTGCGTGTAATCGGTTTGTCAGGAAATATTCTTATCCATACATTACCTTCACGCTTCATAGCTCTTGTCATTGCTTGACGAGCAGCTTCAATTTGACGGTTGGTAAGCCATATTGGTTCTAAAGCTTTTAAAGCATAAGATCCAAATGAAATGGAAGTACCACGTTTGGCAACCTCTCTGATTCTGCCTTTTTGAGCCTTCCTGTGTTTTGTCCTTTTCGGTTGTAACATAATTTTAAATTATGATCTTGATTCGTTCAAAAATATTTTATTATACGGAACTTGTTTATTTCCGCATATCTCTACGGCCACCGCCTCCACCTTGCTTTCTATCTCCGCCTCTATCTCTATCTCTATCTCCACGGTCTGGTCTATCATTTCTTTCCCTTCTTTCAGTACCTTCAGGTTTTCCAGTAACGAAATTTGGATTTAAATCACGCTTAGTTAAAACTTCACCTTTACAAATCCAAACCTTAATACCGATTTTACCATAAACTGTTAAAGCAAAAACAGAAGCGTAATCGATATCCATACGAAATGTATGTAAAGGAACCCTTCCTGATTTGATTTCTTCTGAACGAGCAATTTCAGCACCGCCTAAACGACCACTTACTTTTACCTTAATTCCTTCTGCTCCCATTCGTAATGTAGAAGCAATTGCCATTTTAATAGCACGTTTGAAATTAATTCTGTTCTCAATTTGTTTTGCGATTGTATCACCAACAATGTTCGCATCTAATTCTGGTCTACGGATTTCAAATATGTTTATTTGAACATCTTCTTTACCAGTAAGTTTTTTCAACTCTTCTTTGATACGATCTACCTCATTTCCACCTTTTCCTATAATAATACCAGGCTTTGATGTATGAATAGTAACAATCAACTTATTTAAAGTACGCTCAATTACAATTTTAGCAATACCACCTTTATTGATACGAGCAGTAAGATAAGTACGTATTTTATGATCTTCTATAAGTTTTACGGAATAATCTTTGCGGCTACCATACCAGTTACTTTCCCAACCTCTGATGATTCCTAACCTATTACCAATCGGATTTGTTTTTTGGCCCATGTAAAGATTTTGAAAATTTTAATGTTTGATATCTACAATTATAGTTACGTGATTGCTGCGTTTGCGCATTCTATATGCACGCCCTTGTGGGGCTGGTAACATACGTTTGATTGATTTTGCTCCATCAACATATATTATCTTTACCACTAAACCAGTAACATCTGCACCCTCATTTTTTTGCTTCCAATTGCTTACTGCTGATAACAACAGCTTACGCAATGGAATTGCACTATGTTGTGGTTGATGTTCTAATAATGAAACTGCCTTTTCAACAGCCATTCCACGGATTTCATCTGCCAATAACCGCATTTTGCGTGGCGATGTAGGATAATTTCTAAGTTTTGCTACTGCTTCCATTGTTTTTTTCTTTTTTGCAGGATAATTCTACTTTATTAGAATATTATAATCCTACTAACCTTTTTTATTGGAATGTCCTCTAAAATTTCTTGTTGGAGAAAATTCACCTAATTTATGACCAACCATAAATTCTGTTACATACACCGGGATAAACTTGTTTCCATTATGTACCGCAAATGTATGTCCTACAAAATCTGGTATAATTGTACTTCTTCTGCTCCAAGTCTTTACTACCGAACGTTTAGCCTGACCTTCATTCATTGTAAGAATCTTTTTCTCAAGCTTTACACTAACGTAGGGACCTTTTTTGATTGAACGAGCCATATCTTATTTGATAATGTTATTGTAAAATATATGGTTTTATTTAGACAACTTTTTACCGTCTTTACGCTGTAAAATAAGTTTATCACTTCCTTTTCCTCTTGTTCTGGTTTTTTCTCCTTTTGCGTATTTACCATTACGACTTCTAGGATGTCCTCCAGATGAGCGACCTTCACCACCACCCATCGGGTGATCTACTGGGTTCATCGCAACACCTCTTGTGCGTGGACGAATACCTTTCCATCTGTTTCTACCAGCTTTACCCATGCTCTCAAGGTTATGATCTGAGTTGGATACAACTCCAACTGTAGCATAACAATTGATAAGAATCTTTCTCAATTCTCCAGAAGGCATTTTTATAACTGCATAACGCTCTTCTTTGTTGGTAAGCTGTGCAGATGAACCAGCACTGCGAGATAATTTACCACCTTGACCTGGCTGCATTTCAATATTATGAACGTTTGTACCTAAAGGCATAAACTTTAACATTAATGCATTTCCTACTTCAGGAACAACTGAATCACCACTTAAAACGGTCATTCCTACTGTTAATCCTTGTGGAGCAATGATATATCGTTTTTCACCGTCTACATAATGAAGCAAAGCGATAAACGCTGTACGATTTGGATCGTATTCAATTGATGCAACTGTTGCAGGCACATCTCTTTTATCTCTTTTAAAATCAATGATGCGATACATCATTTTATTTCCTCCACCAATGTAGCGCATAGCACGTCTACCTTGTTGGTTTCTTCCACCAGTACCTGATTTCTTCTCTAACAAAGTTTTCTCTGGCTTATCCGCGGTGATTTCTGCATAAGCGTTGCCTATTCTCCATCTGGTTCCCGCTGTAATCGGTTTGTATTTTTTTAGTGCCATACTTTACTATAATATTTGAGACTTTGCAGCCTTACATCAATTAAATGGTTGTGTACAAGTCAATTGTTTCTCCTACAGGAACTGTTACATAAGCTTTCTTGTAAGAAGATTTCATTCCTTTTACAAATCCCTTTTTAGTGAACTTGCTTTTATTCTTTCCAGGAACAACTATCGTTCTTACGTCCTCTACACTTACACTGTAGAAGGCTTCAACAGCTTTCTTAATTTCGATTTTATTCGCACCTTTTGCTACTCGAAAAGCATAAGTTCTAGACTTTTCTTGTAGTGCATTTGCCTTTTCAGACAAGATTGGTTTGATAAGTATTTCGTTAGACCTCATGGTTCAATCCTTTTAATTATTTATAATTATACGGTTTCTACTTCTTCTTCTTCAAGAAACATCTTAGCCGCACTTTCTGTGAACACTAACTTATCAGCATTCATCATGTCATACGTATTCAAATCAGACAACAACAAAGTCAGAACTGATGGTATATTTCTAGAACTAATGTAAACTACATCATCATAATCTGGAATAATGAAAAGAATCTTTTTATCATCCACATGCAGATTACTCAATATCGAAGCAAATTCTTTTGTTTTGGGTGTAGTCATAACTACATCTTCCACTACAATGATATTATTCTCCTGTGCTTTTGAACTCAAAACACTAATTTTTGCCAAATCTTTAACCTTACGGTTTAATTTGAAATCATATGAGTGAGGTTTAGGACCGAAAACTGTACCACCACCTTTATACAATGGGTTACGAATATTACCTTTACGAGCACCACCAGTTCCTTTTTGCTTGTGCAATTTGCGACTAGCACCTTGAACTTCAGCACGAGTCTTTACTTTGTGCGTACCTTGGCGTTGTGCAGCAAGATATTGTTTAACAGCAAGGTAAACAACATGCTCATTCGGTTCAATACCAAAAATATCTTCGGGTAACTCAACCGTTCTTCCCGTTTTCTCTCCTTTTATAGTTAATACTTCAGCTTGCATCCTAATTCTTTTTATTATTTCTGAACATAAACAATAGAACCATTAAATCCTGGAACGCAACCGCTCAACAGTATATAATTCTTTTCAGGGAAAATTTTCAACACTTTAAGTCCTTTAACTTTCACCTGATCGCAACCCATTCTTCCTGCCATACGCATACCTTTAAATACGCGTGATGCATCTGATGAATTACCAATAGATCCTGGTGCACGTTGTCTATCATGCTGACCGTGTGATTGTTGACCAACACCACTAAAACCGTGACGTTTTACAACACCCTGAAAACCTTTACCTTTTGTAGTTCCTACAACATCAACCTTTTCACCTTCAGTGAAAATTTCTAGTGTAATAACTTCTCCAGCATTCTTTACTAGGGAATAATCGCGAAATTCTTTAATGATTTTTTTTGGAGTAGATCCTGATTTGTCAAAGTGACCTTGCTGTGCTTGCGTTGTATGCTTTTCCTTCTTCTCACCAAATGCCAACTGCAATGCATTGTACCCGTCTGTATCTTGGGTCTTAACTTGTGTAACGGTACATGGACCCGCTTCAATAATTGTACATGGGACGTGTTTACCATCAGCATTGAAGATGCTGGTCATCCCGATTTTCTTACCGATAATTCCTCTCATCGTATATTTTGTTTTGCCCCTCCTCGGTTACGAGAACAGTACGGTAACACCGCATACTTCAATTCTAGTTTGCTGACGACCTTTTCCTTTGTAGTTGAATATCAACCTCGGAAGTACCGGCAGTAAACAAACCTCGAAGGGCTTGTTCATATTTCCTGCTGCGTTAACAGCTTTTTTAAAACATTATCAGCGCTCCTTTTTCTCTCGCCTCCGACGAAAAATTGGGAGATGAATTCATTTGATTTGCCTAAATTTATCAGGCTTTAATCTCAACTTCCACTCCACTAGGAAGATCTAATTTACTTAATGCATCAACAGTTCGTGAAGATGAAGTGTAAATGTCTAAAAGTCGCTTGTGCGTGCACAATTCGAATTGCTCACGTGCTTTCTTGTTTACGTGTGGAGAACGCAATACCGTGAAAATCTTCTTCCTCGTTGGTAAAGGAATTGGACCCGTTACTACTGCTCCTGTACTTCTAACTGTTTTAACGATCTTTTCTGCAGACTTATCTACTAGACTGTGATCGTAACTTTGTAATTTTATTCTGATTCGCTGAGACATACTATTTATTTCCCACTTTTCAACGGGAGGGCAAAAGTAAGGGAGTTTTATGTAACTACAAAAATATTTCCTATTTATTTTGTAAAAATATTTTTTGACTGCAAAATTTCTTGAAAATAATGCATGTAATCTATCCCTTTTTCATATAGTTTAGTCTAATATACTCATTGGAATTAACTCAGATTAAGCCTTATCACCCTAACATTACCCCTAGTTACCCTTAACTTAACTCTTCTAAACCCAATATTGAACATTATTAGGGATAGGTTAGACTTTATTTCATCAATTCCTGAGCTTTTCACCTCATTTATAAGCCTTGGTAAGCTATCATTTTAAGTGATTTACCATCAAATTTAAGCTGATTAACCCTAAAGTTGGGGGTATAAGCATTAATGTCTGGGTTTTAAGCTTTAATGTTATGTTTATAGGCCCTAATGTTAGGGGTATAAGCATCAATGTTAAGGTTATAGGCTTCAATATTGTAGTAATATGCCTCAATGTTGGGGTAATAAGGGTAAGATTAAGGCAATTATGGGTAAGATTGACCTAAAAAGCCATTTGCTTTATAATTCGATTAGT
>CAMBYC010000014.1 GCA_945871875.1 Sphingobacterium thalpophilum | reverse complement strand
TCTTCAGATAATCTTTTAAGGTCTATTGGCAACAGTGATATTTCTAAAGGTTTTGCAAGTTTTGAAGTATCATCCATTTTCTTCAAAACAACTTTAATTTGCTTTTGCTCTTCGTTATATTTTAAAAGATTTAGTGAATAATCTTTGTCGTTTATTTTCTCTAACAAAACAGTTCCTTCTTTTATTGCTTTGAATGTTGAATTAGATTGTATTCTTTGTAAACTATTTGACTTAATGGCATTTATGTCGTAAAAGGGTTTAAATGTTGTGTAAGTTGCTTTTTGGATTTCATCCCACTTTAATGCATCTGGATTGTCTTTTTCTCTATATTTGAGATACTCTAATTGATCAGGAATTACAATATCAGGAGTAACTCCTCTCAGTTGTGTTGAACCCCCATTTATTCTATAAAATTTCTGTAAAGTAAGTTTTACTGTACCCAAATCTTGGTTGTTGTTAGATATAATATTATTGCTTCCCTCTAATGGAATTATTCTTTGAACAGTTCCTTTGCCATAAGTAGAAGTGCTTCCAATTATAACACCACGCTTATAATCTTGAATGGCAGCAGCAAAAATTTCAGAAGCTGAAGCAGAGAATTCATTTACCATAATTGCAAGTGGACCATCAAACATTATTGTCTTGTCTCTATCTCTAAGAATATTTGGATTTCCATCTCTATCTTTTACTTGAACAATTGGACCATCTTGGATAAAATATCCTACCATTTGAACTACATCATACAAGGAGCCACCGCCATTATTACGCAAATCCATTATGATTCCTTGTACATTTTGTTCTTTTAGTTTGATAATTTCTTTTGCAACGTCAATTGCGCATCTTGCACCATTTGGTCTCTCCCAATCTGCATAAAACTCTGGCAAATAAATAAATCCAATCTTTTTATTGTTGGATTCAACTACTAAACTGCGTGCAAATGTTTCTTCTGTTACAATTTCATCTCTGATAAGAATCACTATTTTTGTGCTGCCATCAGTTTTTTTCAGCGTCAATCTAACTTCAGTTCCTAATTTACCTCTAATCAATTTCACTGCATCTTCTGTATCAAAACCAGTTAAATCTGCAGGCTCGGCTGCACCTTGTGCTACTTTCAAAACAATATCACCCACTTGAACTTGCTTTGATTTCCAAGCTGGACTCCCCGTTACAAGTGTTGCAATTTTTATATTACCATCTTCATTTCTTAAAGATGCTCCAATGCCATAAAAGTGACCACTCATTTGCTCATCAAAATACCTTTTTTCTATTGGTGGAAAAAAGTTAGTATGAGGATCCATTGTACTAGTTATTGTATTTACTAATACATTAAATTTTTCTTCTTCAGTAAACTTTTTGTTGAGGCGATCAAAATTTCTGTTGATTATCTTTATTACACTTTCACGAGCATCTTTTTCAAGCTGAACGTCTGTTTTAACCACATAATCTTTTGTGGTTTTATTTTGCTCACGAGAAGTTAGCAAGTCTGCATACCTTTCTAAACACAAATATTTCATTTTTTTTCTCCAAGCATCTTTTCTAGCCTCGATACTTGATGGATATACCAATTTGTCTGAATTTAAATTAATGCTTTCATCAACCAGAAAACTCATTGGAGTTGAAAGAATTTCTTTAGGATAGACATTAACTTCAGCCAATCTTTTTAGATAAATAGCATTTACTGCTGTAAAAAACTCAATTGATGCCCCATGTAGTTCATCATCGATTCGAGATTCATACTTTTTGAGTGCGTTTATATCTGATTGTAAAAAAATGTTTTTATCTGGATCTAGTTCTTTCAAGAACTTTTGAAAAATATCTTTTGAAAAAGCATCATCTATTTTATGTGGACTATAATGTGCTTGTTCTAGCATTTCAGCTACTTCTTGAAATATTTTTTCATATTTGGTTGGGGGATTGATGTTGCCAAGAGATGAAAAAGCGATTAACAACCCTGCAACTACAACTGCCAATACTAATGGAATGGATTTCTTACTCATCATAAATTGTAAAAATTTTTCGAACATAATCAAATTTAAAGCAAACCAAGATAAAATGCATCTATTTGCTAATCATTTAACGATGTATTTGGGAAAAATTGATAAACGGTAAAAAAAAACTCCTACCAATGGAAGGAGTTTTTAACGGGAGGATGATGGGTCTCGAACCCACGACCCTCAGAACCACAATCTGATGCTCTAACCTACTGAGCTACAACCTCCGTTTGCTTGAATTAGGCGACAAAAGTAATAAAATATAGGTTCAATGCAAAATATATAATGAAAAATCTTTCAATTGATTTTAAAACTCTCTTATTTAAATACTTATATCACATTATTAAATTGCAAAAATTAGATGAGAACACTGTTCAACGCTTACATTTTATTAACTTGCGTGATAAATATTGGCAAAATGAACATTGGCACTTTACTTATTCCTGTTAATGCTGCTCTGATTGGATGGTTTACTACTTGGATTTCAGTA
Organism: Sphingobacterium thalpophilum; assembly: GCA_945871875.1. Classification (GTDB taxonomy): domain Bacteria; phylum Bacteroidota; class Bacteroidia; order Chitinophagales; family Chitinophagaceae; genus Pollutibacter. The sequence continues at coordinate 34,669 of CAMBYC010000014.1, read as the reverse complement.
AAGCTGTTGTTTCATCCCAAAAAGCCAATTAAAATTTTGGGAATTACTTTTCAAGGAATTTTCCCAAAACATCAATTGAAGTTTGGCGAAAAATTAGGGAAGTTAATTAGCGATGAATTTTTGTCTTTTAATGATATTGAAGAAAAAATTGCAAGCCCTGATAATTTAGCAAAGATATTACCTACTGTAGATGAACATTTTTCTGTTTTTTTAAAGGAAAAGCTTCCAAAAGTGTTTCCCATGTTGTCAATGTTTATTGGTGAGAAAACAATATTATCACTCAAAACAGCTTTTATGGACGAATTTGAAATAATATTTCCAATCCTTATGAAGCAATATGCTGGCAACCTCAAAGAAGACCTTGATTTAGAATTAATAGTTCAAAATAAAGTGAAAGGGTTCTCATCAGATAAGATGGAAGAAATTCTTGATAGCATTATGGCTAAAGAGTTTCGATTCTTAGAACTTCTTGGCGGTTTCTTTGGTTTAATTATTGGCTTTCTTCAAATGGCTTTAGCAATTTGGATAAAGTAAATTAGGTTATAAAACAATCTAACTCATTTTTGACCTTTACTATTTTTCAACAAAACATCTTTATTTGTTGTTTTTGTCTGTATAAAATTAATATTAAAAACGTTTTACAAGTTTTTTATATAAAATGCATCTAATATAAAAAATTTATTCATGCGTTATTTCTTAGTGATAGTCTTAGTGATGTTATTTGTTTCTGTTCAGGCTCAATATCCTTCTGGCGGCGGTTACGGTAAAGGTGGAAATACAATGGGTAGTTTTTACGGTAAAATTGTTGATGCTTCCACAAATAAGTCAGTAGACGGAGCATCTATCCAAATGATACAGTATAAATTTGATACAGTTTCTAAAAAAAGAAAGGAAGTTGTTGTTTCAACACAAATAACCCAATCTAATGGCAACTTTATAATAGAAAATTTACCAATTACTGCACAATACAAATTAAAAATTAGTGCAATTGGTTATATAGCTTTAGATCAGCCTCTTACATTTAATATTAAACCTGGTGGAAACCCCGCACAGGTTATGAATAATTTAGATCGTGATTTAGGCAATATTAAACTTCAAGTTGATGCCAAGCAATTGGATGAAATCAAAATAACTGCTTCAAAGCCTTTTATGCAAATGGGGGTAGATCGTAAAATATTTAATGTTGAAAAAAATATTATTTCATCTGGACAATCTGCTACTGAATTGATGAAAAATATACCTGGATTGAATGTTGATATCGATGGAAATGTGAGTTTACGTAATGCTTCACCTACAATTTTTGTTGATGGCAGACCAACTACTTTATCGTTAGATCAAATTCCTGCTGATGTTATTGCAAGTGTGGAGGTAATTACAAATCCTTCTGCTAAATATGATGCCTCTGGTGGAATGGCAGGTATCTTAAATATTGTGTTAAAAAAGAACAAAAAAACTGGATATAACGGAAATATTAGAGCCGGTGTAGATTCACGAGCAAAAATTAATACTGGTGGAGATATAAATGTTCGTCAAGGAAAATTGAACTTCTCATTAAGCAGTATGCTTAACCAACGTAAATCAAAAGGTGTTGGACAATCTATTAGAGAAGAAAATTATTACACTCCAAATATTACTTTCCGTCAAAATAACGCACCAATAAGAGATGGCTATTATATGTATGTTAGAGGTGGTGTTGATTATTTTATGGACATCAGAAACACTTTGTCATTAACCGGAAGCACTTCACAGGGTAGTTTTAACAATACAGACAATATTGACATCCAAACCGATACATTAAAATCAATTATTGCATCGTCTTTTTCTAAGAGAGCCACTTTAAGCAATAGTAATTTCAATAGTAGTAATTTTACATTAGGTTACAAAAAATTATTCAAGAAACCTGGGATGGAACTCACTTCAGATTTAAACTTATCTACTTTTACCAGCAAAAATGATGGAAGTTTTACTACACAATTGTTAGATGGTTCAAAAAATCCTAAAGGTAATCCTTATTTACAAACCCAGAATGGCAGCAGTACTTCACAAAACACAACCTTCCAAACAGATTTTACAAATGTTTATACAGACAAATCTAAATTAGAAACAGGTGTAAGAGCTGCTATAAGAAATGTAACTTCTGAAAACTTGAATTTTATACAAAATAGTGTTACGGGAGAAATGATTCCTATTGTTTCTGTAAATGCAAAATATAAATATGTTGACCAAGTTTTTGCGAGTTATCTGAATTATTCAAATTTGATTGGAAAAGATTTTTCTTATCAAGTTGGTTTGAGAGCTGAAAGTTCTACCTACAAAGGGACTTTACTTACCACAAATGCTCCTTTTAAAAATAGTTTTCCTTTAAGTTTATTTCCTTCAGTATTTTTAACACAGAAAGTTAATGATAGTGAGGACTTACAATTGAGTTATTCGAGAAGAGTAAATAGACCTAACTTTTTTCAATTGTTGCCTTTTATTGATTATACAGATTCATTAAATATTAGTAGAGGAAATCCTGGATTGGTTCCTGAATTCACACATTCATTAGAATTATCTTATCAAATTGGGTTTCCTAAGGGACATAATTTACTAATAAGCAGTTGGTTGAAATTGTCAGAACAATTGATTACCCGTTACCAAGTTAAAGAAACGAGTTCGGTTCAAGGTAAAGATGTTATCATTAATACATATATCAATGCAAACAATAGCAGATCTTATGGATTGGAACTTACTGCAAGAAATCCTTTAGCAAAATGGCTCGATGTTACATCAAATGTAAATTTTTACAACTCTTATATCAATAATCAAAATATTACAACAATTGCCCCACAATCTCCAATTTGGAGCATATTTGCCAAAATGAATATGGCAATTAAATTACCCAAAAATTATTCTGTTCAATTGTCTGGTGAATACCAAAGTAAAACTGTATTGCCACAAGGTGGTGGAGGTTATGGGGGTATGGGCGGCGGAAGTGGTGGTCGAAGCAGTGGCGGAGGAGGAAACTGGGGTGGTTTTGTTCAAACCACTGCTCAAGGTTATGTTAAACCATTTTACAATATAGAAGCTGCAATTAAAAAAGATTTTCTTAAAGATAAAAAAGGCTCTTTATCACTTAGTATAAATGATATTTTTAGAAGTCGAAGAAATGCTAATTTCTCTCAATCTGAATATTTTATTCAAAATTTTGAAAGAAGACAAGATTGGAGATTGGTAAGATTCAATTTCAACTATAGATTCGGTAAAGTGGATATGTCATTATTCAAGCGTAAAAACAACAAGAGTGGTGAAGGTTCTGAAGGAATGCAAATGCAATAGGTGAAATACTATTGTTAAAAACTAGCTTTGATTGTTTGCTTTACCAGTCAACATTGGCACAAAAGAAAACTCATCGTACTTTTGCTCTGTATAACTAGAGTCAGCATTTCTAGTTATGCGGAGCATTCTTTGTTTATCCCCTTCATTTAATGGAATCACCATTACTCCACCAACTTTAAGCTGTTGTAATAATTTATCAGGGATATGAGGTGCTGCTGCTGTAATAATTATTTTATCAAAAGGAGCATAAGTTGGCAAACCTTCAAATCCGTCTCCATAAAAACATTTGATATTAGACATCTTTTGCAAATAACCAAAAGAACGATTGGCATCATATAGCTTCTTTTGTCTTTCTATTGTAAAAACCTGCACACCTAATGCTGCTAATACAGCTGCTTGATAGCCACTTCCTGTTCCAATCTCTAATACTTTATTAAATGTTTTACATTGTAACAATTGTGTTTGATACGCAACAGTGTATGGTTGTGATATAGTTTGACCTTCCCCAATAGGATAGGCTTTATCAATATATGCAATATTGTCAAATGCGGATTCTAAAAAGAAATGCCTCGGTATTTTATTTATTGCATCTAATACTTGCTCATCTGTAATCCCCTTCTCTCTTAATTCTTCCACCAGTTTTTTTCTAAGTCCTTTATGGCGATACTGGTCTTCTGTAGGTCTCATAGTGCAAAAATAGGGAAATAGTTGTGAGTGGTAAGTGGTAAGTGGTAAGTTATGAGTTATGAGTTATGAGTTATGAGTTTTGAGTTTTGAGTTATGAGTTTTGAATTATGAATTATGAATTATGAATTAAAATTGGATAAGTAATCTAGGAAAGGTAAAAAAACAATCCAAATTATATTATTAATAAATTCGATAATAATTTATAATTTATAATTTATAAATCATAATTCATAATTCTCCCCTATACCCCTAAATCTTGAATGATTTGTTTAATCTTATCACCAAGTTGTTGGTTTACTTCATTAAAACTTTCTTTATTTGGTAATTTTGTGTTTACACTAAAATAGAATTTAATCTTTGGCTCAGTACCTGATGGTCTTGCACTAATTTTACTGCCATCTGTTAATAAAAACTGAAGTACATTGCTTTTGGGCAAATTGATTTTTGTAATCTCTCCTGTTTGAATATTCTTAGCGGTTTGCATTTCATAATCTAACAAATGTGCTACTTCAATTCCTGCCAATTGAGCTGGTGGATTGTTTCTGAATGTTTCCATCATTGCTGCAATTTGCTGTTGACCATCCATTCCTTTTTTAGTAATTGAAATCAAATGTTCTTTATAGAAACCGTATTCTAAATAAAGCTCTATCAATTTATCGAATAAAGATTTTCCTTTATCTTTTTCATAAGCTGCCATTTCGCATAGTAGAGCAACAGCACTTACAGCGTCTTTATCACGCAATTTATCGCCTATCATTAATCCATAAGATTCTTCTCCACCAATAATGTAATTTTCAGTAGCTTCTTTTTCTTTAATTAATTCTGCAATCCACTTAAATCCAGTGAGTACATTGTAACAATTGATGTTGTTTTTTGCTGCAAATACATCAATCATATCTGTAGTTACAATAGTTTTAATAACCATATCATTGGGTTGATTGATTCCTTTTGCCTTTCTAGCTTCAATCATATAATTAAAAGCCAAAACTGCTGTTTGGTTGCCATTTAACAATACCCAATTGCCTTCATGATCTTTTACGCCAATGCCTACACGGTCTGCATCTGGATCTGTTCCTAAAAGGATATCAGCTCCTATTGCTTTGGCTTTTGCTAAACCAAATGCCATTGCATCACTTTCTTCTGGATTCGGATAAAAAACAGTTGGAAAGTTTCCATCTGGTACAATTTGCTCTTCAACCAAATTAACATTGGTAAAACCAAATCTTTCCAATATTTCCGGAACCAATTTGATTCCACTTCCATGAATTGGTGTGTAAACAATTTTTAAATCGTGCTGACGCTTGATTACATCTGGATAAACACTTAACCCTTTTACCATTTGATAATATGCTTCATCCATCTCACTTCCTATGATAGAAATATTGTCTTCTCCCCCACTCCATTTTACTTCATCAACACTATTGATTTTTTCAACTTCTTTGATCACATTCTCATCGTGTGGCGGAACCAACTGACCACCATCATTCCAATATGCTTTATAACCATTGTATTCTTTAGGGTTGTGTGATGCAGTACAAACAACACCAGCTTGACATTGTAGTTGACGAATTGTGAAACTCAATTCGGGGGTTGGTCTAAGACTTTCAAATAGAAAAACTTTAATGCCATTTGCTGCCATTACATTTGCAGTAATTTCAGCAAAAGTTCTGCTGTTGTTTCTACTATCATGTGCAATAGCAATTTTAACTTCTGTATCAGGAAAACTAGATTTTAAATAATTGGCAAAACCTTGAGTTGCCATACCAATAGTGTATTTATTGATCCTGTTGGTTCCAATGCCCATGATGCCTCGCAATCCGCCTGTTCCAAACTCTAAGTTGCGGTAAAATGCATCTGCTAATGCAGTTGGATCATCAACTTGTAATGTTCTAATGGTTTCTTTTGCAGACTCATCAATATTACCTTCTAACCATTTGGTTATATTTTGTTGTATTAAGTCGTTCATATTTTATCTTTTAATTGTACAAATATAAAAATTAAGCCGTTTACATTAATGTAATATATATTAAATGATTGTGTTCCTTAGTTTTGTATTTATGAAAAACATTTTTTTATCTTGTTTTATTGTATTGATAGCACAAATTTGTGTTGCACAAAAAGATTCTTCATCAACTAAATATAAAGTATCTCACCCAACAAGAGTCTGGATTGCTGGAGGTGGTCAAGCTTTACTTTGGACTGGAACTTTCATTGCACTAGATAAAGCATGGTATGCTTCTTATCCTAAAAGCGCTTTTCATTTATTTAATGATTGGAACGAATGGGAGCAAATGGATAAATGGGGACATTTATGGACAGCTTATCAAATAAGCAGAGCTTCTGGAGAATTGTGGAATTGGACTGGTGTTAATGAAAATCAAGCAATTCTATTGGGTGGTGTAAGTGGTGTAGCTTTTCAAGGGATTATAGAAATTTTAGATGGATATTCTGATAAGTGGGGTTTTAGTTGGGGAGATATGTCTTTAAATATTGCTGGTTCGGCAACTTATGTTGCACAACAGTTAATATGGAAAAAACAAAGAATACAAATCAAATTGGGTTATTATCCTTTTAAATATGATGAGCGTTTAAAATCTAGAGCCAATAGTCTTTTTGGAGAAACAGGTATCGAAAGAATTTTAAAAGATTACAATAGCCAAACATATTGGATAAGTACAAATTTAGACTCATTCTTTCCTGATGCAGGGTTCCCTAAATGGTTAAATATTGCAGTTGGCTACAATGCAAGATTGATGTTAGGCGGAACAGAAAACAAATGGGAAGATAAAAGCGGCTTAATTACAGATAGAACAGATATTCCAAGATACAAAAGGTTTGTTCTATCTGCTGATATTGATTTGACAAGGATTTCAACAAAGAATAAAGTTTTAAAAACTGTTTTTAGTGTTTTCAACAGCATAAAAATTCCAGCTCCAGCTATTTCAATTGACAGTAAAGGAAGATTGAATACTTATGGTATGTATTTTTAGTGATTAAAGAAATTAGACTAAATAAGCTCCCAAAATAGATTGGTTTTCTACTTCAACAAAAATATGTTCTTGTAATGTGGTTGATAAAGATATGCCAACGTAATCAGGATGAATTGGAAATTGCTTGTAGCTTCTAGCAACCATTACCAATATTTGAATTTTTTTAGGTGAAAAACTCAACAATGGTTTTAAAGCATACAACATGGTTTTGCCACTATTGATAACATCATCTACTACAATCACAACTTTATTAGAAAATTCTTCATATTGATCCAATTGAACATCAATTGGATTGGTTTTATCAATCGTTAATCCAATCAACTCAATTTTTTTTGTTGAAAGTTCTTTCAATAAATTAGCAATGATAGAAGCAATAATTAAACCATTTTCTCTGATGCCCACCAAAACGATGTTATTCTCATTAGAATTTTGTTCTAATATCTCCAATGTCATACGTTTTAGCTTTCTTTCGGCTACATCTTTACTAAGTATATAATTTTTTTCACTCATTTTTAACTTTCCTAATTTCTAGAGTGTAATTTAGCAAATAGTAATCAACGAAATATGGAATTGATACAACAAATTCTTTTTGTACTTGTTTTAGCCTTTGCAATCTGGCAATTTTCAAAGCAAATAATTCGAATCCGAAAGAATATTGCTTTAGGACAACCAGAAGATTTTAGTGGCAACGTATCCCAAAGATGGAAAAATGTGTTGTTATTGGCATTGGGACAAAAAAAGATGTTTGCTAAACCTCTTGTTGCCATAATGCACCTTATTATTTATGCTGGTTTTATCATTATAAATATTGAAGTAATTGAAATTCTAATAGATGGAATTTTTGGAACACATAGAATTCTTCAAAACTTTTTAGGTGATTTCTATATTCTGTTGATTAATTCATTTGAATGGTTGGCGGCTGGTGTATTGTTGGTTTGTATTTTGTTTTTAGCAAGAAGAAACGCAATGAAAATTAAAAGATTCAACCAACCTGAATTAAATGGATGGCCTAGAAATGACGCAAATTTCATCTTGATTACCGAAATCATATTAATGTTTTTGTTTCTTTCTATGAATGCAGTTGATTGTTTACTTCAACAAAAAGGAATACTACCTTATGCATCTCACAATAATGGAAACTTTATTGTTTCTCAAATATTACAACCCTTATTTTCTGGATTCAATTCAAACACATTAATATTAATTGAGCGAAGTGCATGGTGGCTTCACATTGTAGGCATTCTAGCTTTTTTAAATTATCTCCCCTATTCAAAGCATCTACATATTATTTTCGCTTTCCCCAATGCATACTTTGCTCGTTTAGATGCTCCTGGTAAAATGACCAATATGCCTGAAATTCAAAATGAAGTATTGTATGCTATGCAACCTGAGTTGGCTCCAACTGAAACAAACATGAATCCTAAAAGATTTGGTGCAAAAGATATTATGGATTTAAGTTGGAGAAATTTAGCTGATGCATACAGTTGCACAGAATGTGGAAGATGTTCCGAAGCTTGTCCGGCAAACATGACAGGTAAATTATTATCGCCTAGAAAAATAATGATGGATACACGCGATAGAATGGAAGTTGTGGGAAACAATATTCAAAAGAATGGATCTTTTATTGACGATGGAAAATCATTATTACACGATTATATTAGTCCAGAAGAACTAAGGGCTTGTACAACTTGTAATGCTTGTGTTGAAGCTTGTCCGGTTTCTATTAGTCCGTTAGACATCATTTTACAGCTTAGGCGATACCAAGTGATGGAGGAAAGTAGTGTGCCTCAAGAATGGAATGCTATGTTCAGCAATGTTGAAAATAACTTTGCACCTTGGAAATTTTCTCCAGAAGACAGAGGGCAGTGGTTAATTGATAATGGTTAATGGTTAGTTGTCAAAATTTATATAAAGATTATTAAATAGTTATTATGCAAGTTCCAATACTTTCTCAACTGGTAGCAGAAGGCAAAACCCCTGAAATATTGTTTTGGGTAGGATGTGCTGGAAGTTTTGACCAACGGGCACAAAAAATCACAAGAGCATTTACAACCATACTCAATCATTTATCCGTTAGTTATGCCGTTTTAGGAAAAGAAGAAGCATGTACTGGCGATCCTGTTCGTAGAGCAGGCAATGAGTTCTTATTCCAAATGATGGCTTATCAAAACATTCAGGTTTTAAACAATTATGGTGTAAAAAAGATTGTAACTACTTGTCCTCATTGTTTTAATACATTAAAAAATGAATATCCTGCATTAGGTGGAAATTATGAAGTGATACACCATGCTACATTTCTTCAACAAATGATTGATGAAGGAAAGATTGTGCTAAAAGAAGGAGGAGCGTTTAAAGGGAAAAAAATAACTTACCATGATTCTTGTTATTTAGGCAGAGCCAATGGAATTTATGAAGCTCCAAGGAAAGTATTAGAATTATTAGATGCTGAGCTAATAGAAATGAAACGTTGTAAAACCAACGGATTGTGTTGCGGTGCCGGTGGTGCACAAATGTTTAAAGAAGAAGAAAAAGGAACTGACAGAGTTAATAAAGAAAGATCTAATGAAGCAATTTCAACTGGTGCAAGCATTATCGCAGCAGCTTGTCCATTCTGTAATACCATGCTAAGTGATGGGGTTAAAGAAAAAGAAGATGAAATAAAAGTTTTAGACATTGCTGAACTAATTGCCGCATCTTTATAAAAACCATTAAAACAACATACACAATCCACAACTTTGTTTGATTGTGAATTGAAAAAAAACAATATGAACTTATCTTTTAAGCACCTGATTCCAGAAGATTTTGATAACGATTCTAGAGTTTGGATATATCAATCGAACCGTTTGTTTAGTTTACAAGAAGCACTTACTATTGAAACAATTTTAGAGGCATTTATTGAAGATTGGAAATCGCACGGAGCACCTGTAAAAGGATTTGCAACCATGTTTTTTGGACAATTCATTATTATAATGGCAGATGAAAAAGCAACTGGGGTAAGTGGTTGTAGTACTGATGGTTCGGTTAGAATGATCAAAGCAATTGGAGAACAATTTAATATAGATTTGTTTAACAGACAATTGCTCGCATTTGTAGTAAAAGATAAAATACAGATGATACCGATGTCTCAGCTTGATTATGCATTTGAGCATCAATTTATTGCAGCGGACACTTTGTATTTCAACAATACTGTTACAACAAAAATTGAATTGATAAACAATTGGCTGGTTCCTGTGGAGGAAAGTTGGTTGAAAGGAAGGTTAAGGGTAAGTAGTAAGTTATAAGTTATAAGTTATAAGTTTGTATTTAGGCAATATCCACTTACCACTTACCATTACCCCCCCTTATTTCTTTTTCAAACTTTCCAAATACCCCAAAAGATCTGCCAATTCTTGTTTTGTCATCTGGCTATATAAATCAGCTGGCATATATGAATTCTTCAACTGTTCCATACTTTTAATGTTTGTTGCTTTAATTTTCTGGATAATACCTCCAGGCATTTTTACTTCAATCTCCAGTTTGGTTTTGCTGGAAACAATACCCATTACTTCTGAACCGTCATTTAATTTTATAGATGTTGTTTCATAGCCAAAACTAATTCCGTCTGATGGATAAATGATGGACTTGAACATCCCATCTTTTCCATATTTTGAGCCTATCTCAGAAAGTGCAGGACCAAAATCGTATCCTTCATTGTTGATTTTATGGCAAACGGCACAATTTGACATATAAACTGCATGTCCTTTTGATGCATTTGCTTTAATGGCTATTATTTCTTCATAAGTTGGCATTATAGCTACAGCAGTAGGTTGTTCATTTGTATTGTTTAAATAACTTTTGGCCTCGTTAATAACTGAAACTCTTCTTGATCCACTTACACTTGTAACAACATCTGCAATGAGTGCTTTTGGAACAATTCCTTGTTTTAAGATTGACAGCACCCTCTTCTCCCCTTCCCCACTTTTTCCAATATTGCTTGCTGCAAACTTTCGTATTTCATTTTTCACATTTTCATTAATTATTACCTGTTGAATGAGGTCAACCGAACTTGCATTATTTACTCTTGAAAGCGCATTCAAAAGCTTTGTTGATCTTTCAACTTCCCCACTATTGATAACTTTCCAAATCTGGTTGGATGCATTTGAAGTGATAATCATTCTAATTGCCGTTCTGCCAATATCATTTGAATTCTTTTCTATTGCCAACTCCAATACCCTATTCATTTCTGTATTCAAATTAAACTTGGAAACCATTTCAAGGTATTCTTTGGAGCCATAAGTTTGATCTAGAACTTGGTTCAATGTTTTTTGAGCAATCAACGAATTGGATAAAGCATTTGAATTGAGTCCATTAAGGATGATCTTATTTACCTGTATATCATTTGAGGTATTTTTTTCCAACATGCTTAACAATGTATTTTCTTTTTCTTTTCCTTCAATAAAATCAAATGCTCTAAAATATTTTAAGCGCGACTTTAATTGAATCTTTTCATCCATTGCCATATTTGATAGATATGGTAATGCAAGATTTGTTCTTGCACGCCATAAAATATTTCTCCCAGCATCAGCTTTAATAGGGTCATTTACTTTTTCAACATAGCTAGTCAGGAACTTATCCCATTGTGCATCAGCTCCAATGCCCAAAGCTTCAAGGTACCAACGATCATTACCATCATATTGCGTAGCAAGATCAGCCCATAATGCTGCGGCTTGGGGATCATTATTATGGTGCAGCATAATCGCGGCTTCCCTCTTTACTTTTGGATCAGGATCATTTTTTAATACATCAATCGTTTTTATTAGATTTTTACTGAGTTGAAAACTGCCTCGTAGCGAAAGGATTCGGATATTGGGATTTTTATCTTTTGTAGCTTGTTCCAAATATTTTTGATTGTTTGCACCTGGCATTTTTATCAATGCCCAAAATGCCCTTGCACGCATTGCAGGGTCAGCATCAGATTTCCACAATTTTTCTAAAGGAGCAATGGCAGAAGTTCCAAATTCTTGAAGTGCATTGAATGCAAAATAACGAACAGCAAGATTAGGACTTTGCAATGCAGTTACCGCTTTTTTGGGATTAGAGACATCCAATTCAGGAGATATATACGATTTTGATTCAATAGGTGCAATCCTGTAAATACGACCTCTAGTTTGATCTCCTGCCTGATGGCCACCTACACCAGGATCATACCAATCTGCAACTATAAGCGAACCATCTGGAGCAACACAGACATCTGCTGGTCTAAACCACTTGTCTTTTTCACCTGACAACATATTAATGATGTTTGCACTATAACCTGCACCTTGATTGCTGATTGAATAAGACCTTACTACATTTGGACCAGCATCTGAATGGATCAATTGATGTTGAAAAGATTCTGGCAAAAGATTTCCTTCATAAACCAAAATTCCTGTAGGAGAACCTGCACCAGTTTGCAACATATTTGGAACTACTCCAGGATCATTCAAATGCCAATGTCTGAATGGAATAGAATCTTCAATGTTTGTTCTGTTTGAACTCCAACCCGCACCAGTTAATTCATCTGTATAACCATAATTGCCATAGGGCATCACATAATTAATCCTTACCCCCTTGTTTCCATCGTCATCATTATCACTTTGCCACATCGTACCATAACTATCAACAGCAACCTCATAAGGGTTTCTAAAGTTTTGTCCCAGGCATTCAACATGCGATCCATCAGGATCACATCGAAATACCAGTCCTTGTTTGTATTTTTTTGGACCAATCTCATCACCATCTTGATCGAGAACTGGTTTGTTGTTTTTATCTTTTAACTCGATACCAGCATTGCCAAAGTTGAAATAGAGTTTACCATCAGCACCAAAAGTAAAGGCATGAATGGCATGGTCGTGTTGTTCTCCACCAATTCCTTGGAACATGATTTCTTTTCTATCTGCCTTATCATCGCCATTATCATCATAAAAATTCCATACATAAGGACTTTGACAAACGATAACTCTTTTCCCTAATACCGCAATACCCAATGGAGCGTTTATTTCATGACCCTGATAGAAAATTTTTGCAGTATCAATAACCGCATCATTGTTCAAGTCTTCTAAAATCATGATGCGATCTCCTTTAGGATTAGTATGATTTCCAGTATTGTTTGGTCTATAATTGTAGGCTTCGGTTACCCAAATCCTTCCTCTTTGATCTACATCTATATTGGTAGGATTTTTGACAAAAGGTTCCGTTGCCATCAGTTGAACCTGAAGTCCGTATGCAACATTTAACCCTTTCAAAGCATTTTCTGGTAGTCGCTTTTGTGCTTCTGTTAGCGTATCAGAAATTGCATAAGAATTGGCAAAAATATTTTTAGGAGGGGTAAATGAAAATGCAATCAGAATAAAACTTAGAATAAAGACGGATAATAAAATGACTTGTATTTTTTTCATGTGATTATTTCAGCATTTATAAAGCATATCTGAAATTACAGAAAATCATCATCAATAGTAAAAGAAAAAATGTAAGTACTATAAATCTATTATTACTAGAAATATAGTTTCAAGAATGTATTTCTGAAACGCATCAAATGACCTTAAAAAAATATACAAAGGAATTTAAAAATAAAAAAAAGCGGTCAAAATAAAATCAATTGTCGAACCCAAAATATAAACATCCGCCTAATTAAAATAAGCGGACATCAAAAAGACATGAACTTCCGCCAAAACAACAGCAAGAACCACCCAAATAAATGACTGACCGCCCAAAATACAGAAACGTACATCAAAAAGACATGAACTTCCGCTAAAAAAACAGCAATAACCGCCCAAAACAAATGACTGGCCGCCCTAAATACAGAAACGGACATCAAAAAGACATAAACTTCCGCTAAAACAACAGCAATAACCGCCCAAAACAAATGAGTGACCGCCCTAAATACAGAAACGTACATCAAAAAGACATGAACTTCCGCCAAATAAACAGCAATAACCGCCCAAAACAAATGACTGGCCGAATAAAGTACAGCAATAGACATCAAACAAAAATTACTTTAAATGTAGATTGAATCAAATTTTAGAGAATTTGATCTAAATAAGCATTGTGAAACATTAAAAGAGCATTACTCTAATTTTTAGGACATACACAATCAAGATTCTTTTTAGTAAAATGCTTAAAAGTTTCATAATAAGTTATGATCTAAGCTTTTAAGCACAACTGTGCACAAAAAAAAATCCCGCAAAAGCGGGATCAATGATTAATCATTCTAAACAATCACTGAGAAGAACTAATTAGTAGTTTGTGTTTTATTTTTTCTTCCTTTTCTTTCAAAGTGAGTACTCCATTTGTCTAGATAAACTTTAACACCTGAAATGCCTTCTTCACATAACATTTGAGCATTTTTATAAATCACTAAACATTTTTTAAAGATTTTGTAACCAATTAGTTGATTAGAATCAACCAATAATTCTGTAATGCTTTTAAATCGATCGGTTAAAGTATTCAATTGTTCTCTGGTTTTTTCATCTTCTTTTAATTTTGTAATGTCGATAAAAGGAGGTAACAATTGAGGAGCAACATTTACGTCATGATAAACAGTATTAGCCCATTTTTCATTTTCGATTCCCAATCTGCCAAATCGTTTAGATTCATCTGGGGAAAGTTGCATGGTTTTGTTTTTCAACATCGATTCAATAACAGAAAGGTGTTCGTTGATGATGTTTAATTCATCATCAGTGAATTTGATTTTTTGTACATCATTGGTTACCATAACATTATTTTTTTAAATTAATGATACAATGAAAGTAAAAAGAAGATTTGAAACGGCAATAGGTTGATTAGTTAAAGAGAAGTTAAAATATTTTTGATTATCCCTACCCCCTACTTCTTCTTTTTCTTATCAGCCAACACACTTGAAATGGTTTTTTGCATAAAATTGTAAGCCATGGTGAGTCTGTAATTGCGGGTTTGGGTTAACCCTTGGCTTTGTACTAAAAAGTTAGTTCCTACAGTTGTGTTATTATAACTTTGTTGATAAATTGGATCTATAATATTCAGTGTCAAAGTCATCTTTTTCTTGAGCAACTTGCGTTGAAACCCAAAATTCATATTTACATTGCTCTTTACAGTGCCTTGGGGGTTTGCATATCTGTTGTATCCCATATTTACTGCAACATTGTATTTGTCGTTTGGAATATAAGTCATGTTGTAGCGTATGTTTATCGAAGCTCCATTGGTGTATTTATTTACAGCAATGTCATAAGCACTGTATTGGTTAAAAATATAACTTATGCTACCATTGTTTTTAATTTTAGGACCAAACTGAAATCCAAACCAACTGCTGGTTTCGTATTCTTTTTTACCACTTATGTTTTGAAAAGTTATGGTTGTTTTACCATCGCCGATTAAAGTTCTTACTTGTGCAAATATGTCTTCTAGCACATTGTATCCTAATCCGATATTAATGTAATATTTCTTCATTGTAATGCCAGAAACAGCATCAAAATTGTGTGCTTTTGATGCCAATAAATCTGGATTTCCAAATCTTATGGTGTAAGCATCTGAATAATCAATTACTGGATTCAATTCTCTAATTCCAGGACGGTTAATCACTCTTCTATAAGATAGATTGAAGTGCATGGTTTTTGTAAAATTGACATTCAAATTGCCAAAGGGTATCCAATTGAAGTATTGGTTTGAAACTGGCTTGCCCAAAGAATAGATGTCAAATGAAAACTTTGTTTGTTCTCCTGTAATTCCACCTGTCAAGTAAGCTACTTTTAAAAATTTTTGCTTTATAGAAGCCCTAAAATTGTAAATTCTTTGTTTAAACAAAAAATTATTACTCAGTCGATCATTATAAACGGTATCTCCAATTGGTAACTTGTAATAAAATTTTTGATTTGCTTGGTTATTGTTTATATCTATACTCCCTCCTATTGAACCTGATGTAATTTTTGCAATTAATGGAAAGTCATAGTTGATTCTACCATTTAAACCTCCGGTGTAATTTTGTCCCAATTGCCATTGTGTAGAATCATTTCCTACTTGCTGGCCTAAAGCTCCAAAATATTTTTGTGTAAAATTTCGATTGTTGCCTTGCCAAGATTTATTTCCACTTAAAAACAATTGCAGCACATTTCCGGCTTTCTTCCCTTTTATTGTTTGGGAATAACTGATAGACGGGTTGTTGTTGTTGCCTAATGTTTGAAGATTCCTTTTGCTTGATTTGTATATCTCTTCTTTAGTATTGTAATTGTTATAATCTATATTGTTTCGGTTATTGAAATTGTTTCCATTGAATTGAAACAATACATTAATGGTATTTCGGGTATTAAAATCATAGTCTAAATTAAATCTGAAATTGGGTCGAGTATTTATATTGTTGTATTGACTATGTGTTTTAAGTCTGTTTGTTGAATCTCTATAAATATTTTGACGGTTTCCATTTCCATAACCAGCATAATCGTTATAACTGTCGCCGATTACAGCACTTAAAGACAATCCTTTTCTTCTTAAGTTAATACTGGCATTTGCCCCAAGTTCTCCCCTAGTTCCACCATAGATTACTGTTCTACCAGATATTCCTACTTTTCCCTTTCTAGTAGTAATATTGATAACACCACCAGGTTCGTTTGCGTATTGTGCAGGAGGATTTGTCATGATTTCAATTTTGTCAATCATGCCTCCAGGAAGTGATTCAAGAAAATCAGAAAGTTGAAGTCCATTTAAATGAACGGGTTTATTGTCTATTAAAATTTTAGGTTCTTTTCCTCTTACTGTTATTTTACCATCAGGATCTATGGCAACAAGTGGAGTGTTTTTAAGCAAATCGCCAGCATTTGAACCTGCACTTAAGGGTGATTCTGCTACGTTAACAATTAGATTTCCTTCTTTGGTTTGAATTAATGGTTTTTCAGCATATATAACTACTGTTTCTAATTCAGTACTATTGATGCCCATGAACAGTTCACCCAAATTGATTAGCCGTCTTTCGTCATAAATAAATAAACTATCAACCTTCAAAAGATTGTGTCCAATAGCACTTATTCGCATCTGAAAATAACCATTAGGCAATGAGTCAAAACTAAAAAAACCAGTTTTGTCAGAAACTTGACTACTCCAAACCATTGAACTCGGATAATGTATCAATTCAATGGATGCACCTGAAATTGCCAAATTATTTGAGCTAGAAATAATAGTTCCTTCGATGCTTCCATCCCTAGTTTGGGTGAAAGCAAAAAAAGGAATCATTAATATGAGCATTATAAATTTCAAATATATTTATTTCTATTTTGCTTAAATCTTTATTAGTAAATAATTTGTGGTTGATTAAAATCATTACAAATAATTTTTCATTATTAATTCTCAATCATTTGAATAATACTAATGTAAATATAATAGGCATATTTATTAATTATCGCAATAATACATTCAAAATCACAAATTATATAGAAAATCTATTCATCTATTCTTTTAAATTGGGTGACAGAATGGCATATATCACAAAATAATTACTAAATTTGCGATTCTTGTGTGTTTTAGAAAAATGATGAAATAAAACAACAATAATAAGATTTCAAATAAATTTATAAAAATGACTGATTTTCATAGTGATATTGATGTGCAGAAGAATATAATGAGTGTTCAAAAGAATCCACATCAATACAACGGTGAAGTTTTTGAAAATGAATTGGTTGAAATTTCATCTATGAACCGAAAACTGTTCTATTTAGAGAGCTATGGTTGCCAGATGAATTTTGCCGATAGTGAAGTTGTTGCATCCATTTTGCAAAATGAAGGCTATGGTGCAACAAAAACTCCAGAAAATGCAGATTTAATCTTATTGAATACTTGCTCTATTCGCGAAAAGGCAGAATTAACCGTAAGAAAACGTTTAACCGAGTTTAAAAAGATAAAAAAGAACAATCCTGGATTGCTAATAGGTATGTTGGGTTGTATGGCAGAGCGTTTAAAAACCAAATTGCTTGAAGAAGAGAAATTGGTTGATTTGGTTGTTGGTCCAGATGCCTATAGAACATTACCCAACTTAATCAATGAAGCTGAAGATGGTCAAAAAGCAGTAAATGTATTTTTGAGTAGGGATGAAACTTATGCAGATATAGCTCCAGTAAGGTTGAATAGCAATGGAATTACTGCCTTTGTTAGCATTATGAGAGGTTGTAACAACATGTGTAGTTTCTGTGTTGTTCCATTTACGAGAGGTAGAGAAAGAAGTAGAGACGCTGAATCAATTGTGAACGAGTGCCGAGAATTAATTGAAAGTGGGTACAAGGAAGTTACTTTATTGGGTCAGAATGTGGATAGTTATTATTGGAATAATCCAACTAATGGTGAAAATGTAACCTTTGCAATGTTGTTGGAGCGTGTTGCCTTGCTGGATTCAAATATGCGTATCAGATTTAGTACTTCACATCCAAAAGACATTACCGATGATGTTTTACACGTTATGGCGAAGTATGAAAACATTTGCAATTATATCCATTTACCACTCCAAAGCGGATCAACTAGGGTTTTACAGTTGATGAATCGTACCTATACAAGAGAATGGTATCTTGCTAAGGTTAAAAGAATAAAAGAAATAATGCCAGATTGTAGCATCAGTGCCGATATCATTTCAGGGTTTTGTACAGAAACCGAAGAAGATCATCAAGACACATTAGATATGATGCAACAATGCAAATACGACTACTCATATATGTTCATGTACTCAGAACGTCCAGGAACGTTGGCAGCAAAACGTTTCACTGATGATATCCCACACGAAATTAAAAGAAGACGATTACAAGAAATTGTTTCCTTACAAAACACATTATCACTTGAGAATTATAGTCAAGATATCGGGAAAACACATAAAATATTAATAGAGGGAAATTCAAAAAGAAGTGATAAAGATTGGATGGGGCGAAACAGCCAAAATAAAGTTGTTGTTTTTTCTAAAGCAGGAAAAGATTTGAAGCCCGGAGATTATGCATTTGTAAAAATTAATGAATGTACGCAAGGCACATTATTAGGAACTTTAATTGATTAACAAATGGATTTACAACAAATAAAAAATCGTTTTGGAATAATAGGGAACTCATATTCTCTTAATTATGCTCTGGAAGTTGCAACACAAGTATCAAATACAGATTTGACGGTTTTAATATATGGAGAAAGTGGTGTAGGAAAAGAAGTATTCTCACAAATTATACATTCACTTTCTTCCCGTAAACACAATCCATTTATTGCTGTGAATTGTGGTGCCATTCCAGAAGGCACTATCGATTCTGAATTGTTTGGTCATGAAAAGGGATCTTTTACGGGTGCAATGGATTCTAGAAAAGGATATTTTGAAACGGTTAATGGGGGTACAATTTTTTTAGATGAGATAGGTGAAATGCCATTAGGTACACAAGCACGACTTTTAAGGGTTTTAGAAACTGGAGAATACATTAGAGTAGGTTCTTCAAAAGTTCAGAAGACCGATGTTAGAGTAATTGCTGCAACCAATAGAGATTTGTTAGATGCCACACACGAAGGAAAATTTAGAGAAGATTTATATTATCGATTAAATACAGTTCCAATTAGGGTTCCAGCATTAAAAGATAGAAAAGAAGATATTATTTTACTTTTCAGAAAGTTTTCTGTTGATTTTGCAGAAAAATACAAAACATCTCCTATTCAATTGGATGAGGAGTCGCGTAATATTTTAATCAATCATCCTTGGAGAGGTAATGTTAGAGAATTAAAAAATATTGCCGAACAAGTTTCCGTTTTGTCAAAAAATAAACTCATTACAGGAGTTGAAATGAGGCAATTTCTTCCAATCCAAAAAGAAACAAGACTGCAGATGGTTACCTCTAGCCATCAACCCAATGCAGATTTTGCATCAGAAAGAGATATCTTATATAAATTGTTCTTTGACATGAAAAAAGATGTTACGGAGCTTAAAAAGATGTTTTTAGATATGTTGCACAATCCAAATACGGCTTCTGCAACTGCAGCATTTGCCTCATCTTTAATGCAAGATTATCCAATGATTAAAGAATTGGAAATGGGGAACTCTAGTTTGTCTGTGCCGATACCTGTTCAATCACCTACTCAACCTTTAATTTATTCAAATGATACAATTGACGACCATCTAGAAGTAGAAGAATCGCTCAATATTATGGATAAAGAAAAGGAACTCATTGAAAAGGCATTAAAGAAACACAAGAACAAGCGCAAAGATGCAGCTTCAGACTTGGGAATAAGCGAAAGAACACTTTATAGAAAATTAAAAGAATATAATATTGATGAATAAGAGAAAAAATATTTTGATAACACTTGTTTTCTTTGGGGTGTTAAACATTTTTGGCACTTGCAGATTTTCTATGCGTGATGTATCTATTCCAGCGGAAATAAAAACCGTAAAAATAAATATGTTTGAAAATAGAGCAAGGTATATAAACCCTCAACTGGCACCAAGATTAACAGACAAGTTGCGGCAAAAGATCATCAACCAAACACGATTGTCGCAAACCAATTCTGATGCTCATTATGAGATAACTGCAACAATAACAGATTATAGTCAAAGTACTTCAGGTATTACAGATCGTCAAACATCAAGCAATAACTTAAATGTTACGGTACATCTGCAATTGGTAAATCGGTTAGACAATAAAAAAAATATTGAAACCGACATAACGAGAAGCTTTCCATTTTCAGGGAATTTAAGTTTATCGCAAGCTGAGACGCAATTGGGCGATCAAATGGTGAATAATATTACGGATGAAATTTTTAATAGGATATTTTCTAACTGGTAGTTTATTATCTTCATATTATGATGAATACATTGTCTAATTTTTCTAATCAAGAATTCATTGATAAATCAAATTGGGAAGGATTAAGCTTGTTTGAGATCGATGAATTAATAGAGAAATATCCTTATTTTTCGTTTTTACATCTTTTAAAGGCAAGAAAGAATAGAATTGAGGGAATAGAAGAAGATGCGGCAACATTCAAAAAAACTACATTATATTTCAATAATATCCCTTGGTTGATGTATCAATACAACCAAATGCCTGTATTTTCAAAACCCATTGAAGTTTTGGATGTTACAAAGCAATCAGAAGAAAACATTTATCCAGATCTTGAAATTCTTGAGAATGGTGATATTGATGTAAAAGATAACCAAGAAGATAACCAAGAAGATAATCAAGAAGAAATACAAGTAGAAATTCAAGAAAACGAACAAGAAGATTTAACTGGATTATCTACAAATGATAATTTAGATTTGGAAATTGAACCAAAGGTTGCTGAATTTAATCAAGAAGATAAGCCAATAGAATTTTTATTCAATGAAGAGGAGAATGAAGCAAATGAAGAAAATAGATTGAATAATACTGATATTGAAACAAACGAATCAGAAATTGAAGAATCTATCAACCCTTTAGAAACATTAAATCAGCCAGATTCAGCAATATTACTTGAGGCAAATACTATTTTGGAAACTGAAGTAGAAGTTGACAAACAAGAATTAATTATACACCATTCTTTGATTGAAAATACAAAAGAAGATATAGTTGAAGATCAACAAATTCCAATTGAAGATGTCTACATTGGAGATTATTTTGCAACACAGGGAATTCATTTAGATGAAGTTGAACATCCTGAAGTAAAAAAAATAAATCTTACTTCAAATAGTTTTTCAGATTGGTTAAAATTGATGCAAAAGATTGAGCACACTGAGGAAGTTGAAATAGCTGAAGATAAAGTTAGTTATCAATTAAACGATATTCAAGAGTCTGCTATTCATGAAATGGACATACAAACGGAAACAATGGCAGATATTTATTTGAAGCAAGGGTTAAAAAGTAAGGCAATTCAAATATTTGAAAAATTAAGTTTGATAAATCCATCAAAAAGTGCTTATTTTACATCCCGGATTAATAAAATTAATACCATTTGATTATGTCTCTTTTATTTCTAATACTTATCATTGTTGTTACTGTGTTATTGGCGATAGTTGTTTTGATCCAAAATCCAAAAGGTGGTGGCTTGTCTGAGGGTATTGGAGGTTTAAGCAACCAATTTATGGGCGTTAAACAAACTACTGATGTGCTCGAAAATGGTACATGGATTTTTTCTGGAATTTTATTGGCTTTGTGTTTGTTTTCAACTTTATTGATTAACAGAGCACCAGTTCAAAACAACTTCATTAAAGAAGTAAATACAAATACTGCAACCCCGATGCAACAACCTGTTGCACCAGTTTCTCCAGCACCAATTAATAATAAATAATTAGTTCAACATAATTTTTATTCCTACCCTGCCCAAAGCAGGGTTTTTTAATTTAAAATTTATGGTTAAGAAAATATTTCTATTGTGCATTTCGATTATTGTAATATCATCTTTGTTATTGTCGTGGTTTCTACTTGGCCCAACAACAGGATTTTCCGAAAGCAATGCTACCATATATATTAAATCAAAATCTGCCAATAAAAAATATGTAATTGAGGAATTGTCGAATAAAAATATTATTAAGTCGGTATTTCTTTTTGAATTAGTTGCTGATAGATTTAATTATTGGAGCCATATTCAACCTGGTAAATATATTATACCAAAAGGTTCTTCTATTTTTTATATTTTAAAAAAATTACGCTTTGGAAGACAAAATGCAGTTAATCTTGTTGTAAATAAATTTAGAACAAAAGAGACATTTGCTAAATTCATTTCAAAGAATTTGGAACCAGATTCCTCAGTAGTAATGCAATTCTTAAACAATGAAGACAGTTTGAAATTATTTTCTACAGATACAACAAACGTTTTTACTATAATTATTCCAGATAGTTATTCTTGCTACTGGAATTTGTCGGTGGGAAGTTTAATGAGAAAATTGTATGCCAATCATCAACAATTTTGGAACAGCGAACGAATTGAGAAAGCTGAGAAAATAGGATTAAGTGAAAAAGAAGTTTATATATTATCTTCCATCATTGAAGAAGAATCAAACAAGAATGAAGATAAACCAATTATAGCAAGTGTTTATTTGAATAGGTTAAGGAAGAATATGCGACTTGCTGCTGATCCAACCATAAAGTTTTCTTTAAGAAATTTTGGTTTAAAGCGCATAATGGAGAAACACATCAAAGAAAGTGAATCATCCCCATTCAATACTTATACTCATTATGGGTTACCACCTGGACCGATTTGTATCCCACAAGTAAAAACCATTGATGCAGTTTTAGATGCTGCAAATACAGATTATTTGTTCTTTTGTGCAAAGCCAGATTTTTCTGGGTTGCATAATTTTGCAAGTAATGAAAAGGATCATTTCAATAATGCAAAAATTTATCGTAAATTTCTAGACAGTTTACAAATTAAATAAGTGGTTAATTAATTATTGATTAAATACGTTAAACACATATTAAAAAATCCCTTTATTGCTTCATTGATTAAAACTTCAAAAAGAGTTTCATTATCAGGATTTGAAGGATTACCATTGTATGATGTAATGTATTTTTTGATTAAGCAAACCAATCAAATTGGAATTAATGAAAGGGTTGCATCCATTTCATTCAATTTTTTAATGGCAGTACCACCTTTATGTATTTTTATTTTCACCTTGCTTTCAAACTTGCCAGATGCTCTAGAATTGTATCGACAAGCACTTTTATTGGCGAAAGATATCAGCCCAAATCAATCCGTATATCAATTGATAAAGTCGGTTATGGACGATTTCTTTCATCCTGGTGCAGAATTGTTGTCGTTTGGATTGATTTTAGCAATATATTTTTCTTCAAACGCTATGTTAACAATTATGAGGACTTTCAACAAGTCTATGTTACACATTCAAAATGAAAAACGGAATTATATTCAATTGAGATGGGTTGCCATAAAATTAACTTTATTGATAGTTGGTTTATATATAGCAGTATTATTGGTTTTGGTAACACAAGGTACAGTATTAGAATATATTAGAATATTTTTACAAATCGGGGATGCTTCATATATTTGGATACTACAATTGGTTCGATTTATTATAACTTCTTTATTGGTGTTTTTTTCTATTGCCTTGATTTATCGTTATGCACCAGCCATAGAAAAAAAATGGAAGTTAAATTCGCCTGGAGCATTAATTGCATCGGCGTTAATTATTTCCTTTATCTATTTGTTTTCATTTTGGGTAAATAACTTTGCAACTTATAATAAAGTATATGGTTCTTTGGGAAGTATACTTATAGTAATGTTGTTGATTTACACTAACTTTTTGGTTTTGTTATTGGGCTTTGAATTAAATGTTAGCATCAATTCTTTAAAAGCTATAGCAAGAAAAAGAAAGTTAGCAGAAGAAGAGGAGTATAACAATATTGTTTAAAATTGACATAAAATATATTTATTTATGATAAGACCATACATTCTTGCCGAAACCAATTGGAAAGCAGTTCAAGAAACTGAATTTAATACTGCAATATTAACATGGGGCGCAACAGAAGCCCACAATTATCATTTACCTTATGGAACAGATAATTATCAAGTAGAATATATTGCCCAAAAAGCTACAGCATTGGCTTGGGGAAAAGGTGCCAAAGTTTTATTGTTACCTAATATTCCTTTTGGTGTAAACACAGGTCAACTTGATATTGGGTTTTGCATGAATTTATTGCCATCAACTCAATTGGCAATTTTAAAAGATGTTTGTGATGTTTTGGTTAGACATAAGATTACGAAGTTGGTTGTTTTAAATGGACATGGTGCCAATAATTTTATGCCTCATATTAGAGAATTGGCATTGTTTTTTCCACAGTTGTTTATCTGCTCAATAAATTGGTTTAAAGCAGCAGCAACAAAAGATTTTTTTCAGGAAGTTGGAGATCATGCAGATGAAATGGAAACAAGTGTAATGATGTATATAGCTCCAGAATTGGTAATGCCATTAAGTATTGCCGAAGATGGTGAAACAAAAAACTTCACCCTTAATGGTTTCAAAGAAGGTTGGGCTTGGTCACAAAGACCATGGTCTAAAATTACAAAAGATACAGGTTCTGGAAATCCAAAATTTGCTACATCTGAAAAAGGGAAATTGTTTACCAATCAAACAATAGAAAATATAGGTGAATTTTTATTACATCTGAGCACTAAAACTTTAGACCAAATTATAGAATAATCTTACAAATATAAATATCGATAATGTTTAATATTTTTTAATTATTTTGTATCCTTAAACGTTTTTTTGCTAATCCTTTTCAAACATTAAGCAATAAAATGTGTTAGGAAAGAACCAAACTATTCAATAAACTATGATGAGAATTATGCGATTGTTTTTTTTACTTTGTATTTCAGTTTTAGGAAATTTTAACATTCAAGCACAAACTACATTAATTGTATCAGGAAAAGTAGCGAATTCAAAAGGAGAATTTATAAATAATGTAACGTTTGAGGTTTTAAATTCGGGATTATCAACTCAATCTGATAAAAACGGTCAATACCAAATTGTTTTTTCAAAATCAGGCAAATACCAAATTACAATTGGTTCAATAGGTTTTGCTACTTTAGTTAAAACAATTGATGTTACTAAAAACACAAACTTAGACATAGTTTTAACTTCAAATATTCAACAATTAGATGAAATTGTTGTAACTGCGGAAAAAACCGATGCCAAGAACATTGCGGTACCTTTGGCAGTATCGGTATTAAATGCAAGACAAATAAGCAATTATAGACTTTGGGACATAAGTCAAATTACTGGAATAATACCAAACTTAAACACTGGAAATTCGGGTGATGGACGAAATGTAACATCATTGAGGGGTATAACAACAACATCTTATGAACAAGCAGTTGCAACTTATGTAGATGGCGTAAACCAATTTACTTTAGATACATATATGCCACAACTGTATGATGTAGAACGTATTGAAGTTTTAAGAGGTCCACAGGGAACTTTATATGGAAGGAATGCAATGGGTGGTGTAATTAACATCATCACAAAAAAGCCAACCAACCGACAAGAAAGTTATACCGAATTGTCTTTAGGCAATTATAACCAGACAAGATTATTACAATCTTTTAAAACTCCAATAATCAAAGACAAATTGTTTTTGGGAGCAGCGGTTTTGTATGAAAATAGAAAAGGTTTTTATACAAATACTTACACCAAAAGTGATTTTGATGGACAAAAGAAGTTTTCAGGCAACTATTATCTTCGTTATTTACCGAATTCAAAATGGGAATTGCAAGGAAATTTCAAACACAGCAATGGTTTAAATAATGGAGCATTTACATTGGCACCAAGTAAAACTTCTGCTTTTGAAAAACCATTTGTAGTTAACCAGAATGCTACAACTACAATGCAAGACGACAACATCAATGCTTCATTGAATGTAAAATATAGAAATAGCGGTTTGATTTTTAGTTCTCAAACTTCATTTCAGCACAATTATAGAATTTATCGTGATCCAATTGATGCAGATTTTTCACCTTTGGATGCAATTACAATTAAGAACAATTACGGAAAAAGTTACAACAAATCAGATGTATTCACTGAAGAGATTCGTTTGCAATCATCTGATAACGACAATAAGCCATTTAAATGGACTATTGGGAGTTTCTTTTTTGCACAAAATTCACCAACAAAACAGGCAACACAATTTGGAGCTCAAGCTAACTTGCTCGGCTTACCAGATGTAAATTTTAGTTTAATTACGCTTAACAGCGGCAAAGCAAAAGGTGGTGCTTTATTTGGACAAAGTTCATATCAATTGTCTAAAAAATTATCGTTTATTGGAGGACTTCGTTTGGATATTGAAAACCGAAATCTATTGGTGTCAGGCTCTTATTATAAATCTGCAACTGTAAATTTCACAACAAGACCAGATACATCAGCATCAAGAAATTTCACGGCATTTTCTCCAAAGGCAGGTATTCAATACCACCTTAAGGATAATGTAGAAATGTTTTTAATGTATACAAGAGGTTACAGAGCGGGTGGATTAACTTCATTAGGGTCAGATCCATCACAATTGCCATTAACAGATTTTCAACCAGAATACAGTAATAATATAGAGTGGGGCGTAAAATCATCATTTATGGACCACAAGTTGACTGCTAATGTTTACTTATTTACTACATTTTTGAACAATGTTCAACAACCAACTTTAATTTTA
Organism: Sphingobacterium thalpophilum; assembly: GCA_945871875.1. Lineage (GTDB taxonomy): Bacteria > Bacteroidota > Bacteroidia > Chitinophagales > Chitinophagaceae > Pollutibacter. Next base: position 7,563 of record CAMBYC010000014.1, on the reverse strand, counting down.
CCTGATGCAGTAACAGTAATAAGAAATGCGGGGAAATTAAAATCACAGGGAGCTGAAGTTGAATTGGCATTTATTCCAGTTAAAGGTTTGGAATTAAATTATAGCGGAGGTTTAGTTGATGCAACCTATACAGCATTAAGTATTCCTGATAATGGGACAATGATTAATTTGAAAGGGAATCGCCAGATTTTCACACCATCTTTCACACAACAGTTAAGTGCTCAATACACCTTCCCTATTGTAAATAAAAAAGATATAAGTGGAATGGTAAGATTAGAATGGTTGGCTTTGGGTAAACAATATTTTGATCCTGCTAACACAATTGTACAAAACGGATACAGCTTGTTGAATACTAAATTTGGGATTCAATCGTCAAAATTGAGTCTTTATGGCTGGTTTAGGAATATCGGCAATACCAAATACATTAGCTATGGCTATGATTTTGGAGGAGTTAGCCTTGGAAATCCTCTAACAGGTGGAGTTACCTTAGGTATAAAACTGTAAGAAAAATTATTTTCACACGACTACCTCAGAACCTTAGTTATGACAATGTTAGTTCTCTAATGGTTTTGAGGTAGTCGCTTGGTGAGCAATCTGTAAATTTTGTAAAAGCTCTAATAAACGTCGTTCTAGAATTAAATCCTGCTTTCATTGCAGTAGCTTCTAAAGTCCATTGCATGTATTTCGGCAATGATAATAAATATTTGAAGTAATCAACTCTATACTTGTTGATAAAATCATTAAAATTCATTCCATACTCTTTATTAATTAGAGCCGATAAGGTTGGAAGGTTGATTCCCGTTTCTATGGATAAATCTTTAAGACTAAATCCTTGTTTTAGGAAAGATTTTTGTTCTAAAAGAGTATCCTCTACATATTGTTTAAAGAATGCTCTATTCGTTGGTTTTCGCAATAATATTTCACGGGTTGAAGTAGCGACCATTTTAAATAAAAATTAAGATGTAGTTTTCATTAATTCTTAACAATAACGCAAAAAAGTAGATTTTAGCATATTTTAATAAAATAATTAATGGTATATGGCATATTATTTGTATAAAATATAAAAAAAGTCTTTTCAAATGTGGTTTAAACTTCAAATCATGCATTTTGAAACAAATTAGCCAATGTAAACTTATTGTTATTATTGTTTACTAAGGTTACAAATGGTTAACTTTGTTTGTTGTAATTATGATTTCTAAGATGAATTGCAAAAACATTTTTGTATTTTTTATTGTAATTTATTGAGATAACACAGATCACTAAAATTGATTAGACTTATATACCACTGAAAATTAAATTAGTATGAAATTTTTTGTCTATTTAACTTTCCTATTTGGAACAAATTCTCTGTTTGCACAGGTAACAAAAGCACCTGCATACCCATTAATTACCCACAATCCATACTTTAGTATATGGTCATTTTCAGACGAACTAAATATGACAACTACTAGACATTGGACGGGTTCAAACCAATCACTAATTGGATTAATTAAGGTTGATGGAAAAGTTTTGCGTTTTTTAGGGAAAAAAGAAAACAATCCAGAAAGCATTATCGAAAATAGTGATGAATCTTATCACACTAATTTCACTGTTGAACAACCCTCAAACGATTGGATAAAAGTCGGTTTTAATGATGGAACTTGGAAAAAAGCTGTAATGCCCTTTGGCGCAGATACAACAAGGGCAAGAACTTTATGGTCTGCAAAGCATATTTGGGTAAGAAAAACTTTCACCTTAAAGGAATTGCCATCCCGTAGTTTGCTTTTAAAACTTCAACACGATAGGGCAATTGAAGTTTATTTGAATGGGGAAAAAATTTATAATTGTGTTTGCAAAAACAAAAAGCCAGAATATTTTCCTATTGCAGATTCTATCCGCAGTAAATTGGTAAAAGGGGAAAATACTCTTGCAATTCATTGTGAGAAAAATGGTAATAATGCATGGTTAGATGCAGATGTATGTATGGCTCCTACAGAAAATGAAAAAGGTTCAGCAATTAAAAAGGCTAGACAAACTTCATTGGTGATGAATGCCACACAAACCATCTACCAGTTTGATTGTAATGCTGTAAATCTAACAGTAACCTTTACTTCTCCCTTAATCCTAAACGATATTGATGTATTGTCAAGACCAATATCATACGTATCCTTTAAAACTCAATCAAAAGATACTTCAACTCATGATGTCCAATTGTATTTTGGGGCATCAAGTGATATTTCAATAAATGAAACGTATCAAGAGGTGAATGGAACTCAATATAAAGATGGAAGATTAAATATTTTAAAAATAGGAAGTAAAGAACAGCCAATTTTAAGAAAAAAGGGAGATGATCTTAGAATTGATTGGGGATATGGATATATTGCTACATCAGTTTCAGAAAATACAACACAAACAATAACAGCCAGCGAAGATGGTATAAATAGTTTTGTTGCAAAATCTCCAGTGACAAAATTTGTATCATCAGGGAAATCTCTTTTTTTAAATACGGTATTCCCTAAAGAAAAAATAGGTGAAACCCCTATTGAACACCTTGTGATGGTTGGATATGATGATTTGTACGCCATCCAATATTTTCAACAAAATTTAAAGCCATGGTGGAATGCTGATCCTTCAGCTAGTATGGAAAAGTTGTTAAATAGGGCTTATAGTCAATATGCTGGAATAATTGTGAGTTGTGAAAAACAAAACAAAATTATTTATGAGGATGCATTAAAAGCTGGTGGGGAAACTTATGCAAAACTATGTATTACGGCTTATCGCCAATCAATTGCAGCTCATTCTTTGGTTAAAAGTCCATTTGACGGTAAAACTTTATTTCTTTCCAAAGAGAATTTTAGCAATGGATGTATAAATACTGTTGATGTTACATATCCATCAGCACCCCTATTTTTAGCATACAATCCCGAATTGTTAAAAGGAATGTTAAACGGAATATTTTATTTCTGTGAATCAAGTGGAAAATACAATAAACCTTATGCAGCACATGATTTAGGTACATACCCTTTAGCAAATGGTGAAATTTATGGTGGGAATGGTATGCCTGTTGAAGAATCTGGTAACATGATAATCCTAGCTGCTGCTATAGCAAAAGCAGAAGGAAATGCATTGTATGCTAAAGACCATTGGAAAACCTTAACCTCATGGGTTGATTTTTTAGAAAAAGAAGGATTAGATCCTGCAAATCAATTGTGTACAGACGATTTTGCTGGACATTTGGCACGAAACGCAAATCTTTCTGTTAAAGCAATTGTTGGAATTAGATGTTATGCTATGTTGGCTGAAATGTTGGGATTTACTAAAACTGCGGAGCAATATAAAAAACTTGCCAATGATATGGCAACTAAATGGCAAATTCTAGCGGAAGGTGGCGATCATTATGTTTTAACATTTGACGATAAAAATACCTGGAGCCAAAAATACAATTTAGTTTGGGATAAAATAATGAATTTCAATGTATTCCCTAAAGCTGTTTACGATAAAGAAATTGCTTACTATTTAACCAAACAAAATGCTTATGGATTACCGCTTGATAATCGTAAGACATACACCAAATCAGATTGGATTATGTGGACTGCCACTTTAGCAAAGAATCAAACAGATTTTGAAAAATTAATTAATCCTGTTTATTCATTTAGTACAGAAACAACTACAAGGGTTCCATTAAGTGATTGGCACGAAACCACAAATGGCAAACAAGTAGGCTTCCAAGCAAGAAGTGTTGTTGGTGGGTATTTCATTAAAGTACTTGAAGATAAGTGGAAGAAAAATAAAGATGATTCAAAAATAGTAAAACCCAAATAATGCAATATTGATATTGCATTATTTGGGCTAGACTTTAATATTTTAGAAATCAATAATTATGATTATGACTATAATTTTAATCTTAATTATTGATTTATTTTTCTTTAAATACCATATCAATACAAATGGCCCCTGAAAAAACCAATAGTTTATTTAATTTGTCTTGATAGCCATAATCAAAAGAAACATTGTATTTATCTGCATTTGTAAAGATTTCTTTTGCAGCACCAGCCCATTTTTTATTAATCTTTCCAACAACAGTTTCGCTATTATCCTTAATTGTAAATTCCCATGCTTTCCAATCACCTGAAATTTCAGCAATTTTTTCAGAGGATGCATTATGAAGTATTAGAGTAGGTTTAAACAATTTGAATTTCTGTTTGATAGACCCAACCAAAACACCTTCTGCATCGTTAATTTGCATTTTAGACATAAAAAGAGTAAATCCTCGTGAAATCTTCGCCTCTACTTCATTATTGTCGTTTCTGATTTCTAATACAAATGGAAGAATACCCTTTTTTAATATTAATTGCAGAAACTTTTGCCAAGTTGGCATTTTTTGACCAACCTCTCCAATTTTCTCGCCTTGTTCATTATAGATATTGTAGCTGTTTGTAAATTTAAAAAAATTCACTTTCTGGTCGATAAAGAAACTGTTGTAGGTAAAAATAGTTGCCATATTTGATTATTTTGGAGTGGCAAATATAGTGTTTAAAAAATATTCGGTAAAAGAATGAATCGAGATTTATTGGATAGCAATAATTGAGAATTTAAGAATTAATGACCTACTTCTTGCTTCTCAATTTCTTAATTCCATACGCTGCCCCCGCTCCCAAGAGCAGCGAAAGCCCCCCATCTAGGGGAACCATCGCATCTTGTTGCTGGGCATCGTCATCCCAACTAATTTGGGATTGACTGCCTTGGCTAATCAACATTGTAATCACTATTATTGCTACCGCTCTGAGTTTGAATATCTTTTTCATTTTTAGACTATTTAATCTTCTGGTTGTAATTGAATTATTGGATGATGAATGCTTCTGTGAAACCAACACCCTCCCCATTTACTTTTACATAATAACTGCCGCTCTTGGCTATTGAAGGGAATTTCAACTCCATCATACCGCTTACTCCATCATACACCAACTCCTTCTGACAGAATAGCCTGCCCAATGCATCGGTTATCGTTACCGTGTAATTGCCTTTGAGCAATTGAGCAACCTTGAGCTGCAACTTGTCGTTATTTGCCGGATTGGGTGCCACCAATACGGTTGGCATACTGTTGCCAAACTTGATCAGCTTGATATTGCTGTATTGCACTTGACCATTCAAACTGGTTCCTTTGATACGATAATAATTATTGCCATTTACGGGTTGCTTGTCGGTAAAGCCGTAGAGTCGGTTTGCACCTGTTGTACCATTTACCGCAGGCTGCTCTCCTATTTGCTCATAACGTAGTCCGTCTGCACTGCGCTCAATGGCATAACCAACCATTTCTTTTTCGTTGATGGCTTCAAACTGCAACTTCACTTGCTTCCCTTCTGCTGCTCCGTTTAACACCAACCCACTAACCGGCAAGGCTGATGATGGCAAGAACAAGATGCTGAACCTGTCGGTTGCCTTACTCCCCGCAACGCTACTGTTTACCGTAAACACATAGTCGGTATTGCTACTGAAACTGATGGTTTGCGTAGCTCCTGTGTAGTTGTCTTTGATATATGCCTCATAACCCGCATCTACCGGATTGCTCCAATTGATTCTTAAGGTATAATCCGTACGTACATAATTCACCATATTCATCGGTATCACTGTGGTGGCATTGTACATATCACGCAGTTCCATTGCTAGCAACTTACCATCTCTACTGATACCCATATTGTCGTCTTGGTTGTAGTTCTTCATACCGTCTTCTTTATCCACACTGTTGCTGAAACTGTTGTCGAACACCACCGCAAAGGCATCCATTTCTGGGGCGCCGTTGGCTAAACTGTCGGTGTAGTTCAACGCCACGTTCAATACTGGGTAATTGGCTATTGGTCTAAATACCCTGGTTTGGGTACCCAATGGTGCCTTATTGCTTTCTTCAAAAGTGAGGGTTGCCGCTCCTGCATTCAAAGTCTGTACAAAAAATGCCTGACCCGGTTGTACCAACTCATTTACATCAGAGGCTACGTTGCTCTTGATGCCTGTTCCCAAATGGTAGCTCACATACGCTCCACGTGTACCGCGCTGTGGATCCCAAACTGAATAGTATGGCGTGAGGTTGGTCGTACTTACTGCCCTCAAATCTACCAAAGATTGGTACGGATTACCTACCAAACTCCATCCGTCGGCAATGGTACTCAAACTGCTGCTCACCGTATGCAATCCCACTTTTGGTGCACCCTTGGTGCGAATGGTGGTGGCATTAGCGTAGGTATTGTTGTTGTTGAGGTTTATCGCCCTATCTCCTCTTATCAAAATCCTGTACGCATCTCCTGCAGCTAATGTACCGGCCGTAGATCCTACGCCAACCCACGCTTGCGTGGTGGTATTTAAGGTATATAACGTTGAAGTATTTAAAGCCGTTCTATCAAATCCGTTGGTATTGCCATTTGTTCCTGTGATATGTGTACCATAACCCAATTTTGGATTGTATGCAGATAATGTAGTATATATCGTGGTATAGGTAAACACCGGCGTAGCATTTTCCATCCAATTGTAGCGGATGCTGCTTGGCGTAGTTACAGAGGCACTGATGAATCGGTACGCTCTTCTGCCCGCAGGGAAATAGCGCTCTACAATTACACTGTCCGCATTGCTTAAGGTGCCTTCTATCTTGCCCAATTGTGCCGTTCCTGTGGCAGATGATTTAAATGTGATGTCGCGCTTGCCAAAATCTACCACACCTTCAGCACCAATATCGATTGATTTACCTGCATTGACCGTTAAGGTGCCTGTGCCGTTCACCGTTAAACTACCGTTTACCGTGAAGTACACATCGAGTTGTGGCGTTCCTGAGGATATCGTTAGGAAATCGTTGGAGACTGGCGTTCCCGCTGGGCTCCAGTTACCACCCGTTGACCAAAGATTATCGCCCGCAGCGCCCGTCCATACTTTTGACGTTCCACCACTGTTAATGGTTACTGTTGCCGAACCACTAATACTGGTTACCGCACAACCATTGGCACCTGTAACAGATACCAACGTGTAGGTTTTGGTGGAAGAAGGCGTTACCACAATATTTGGACCAGAATAATAACTATAAGTAGTAAACTGCGTTGTACCATCGGAAATTACCACCGTGTAAGGCGCGTTTCCGATGCTGATGGTTGCCTGCAAGTTGGCTGATTTACCGTTTGTGATGGTGGTAGAACCAGTCAATACTGCCGTTGCCGAGGTTATCACATTCTGCGTAATCGTAATAGATGACGTGGTTGTACCACCATTGGTTACCGTAACCGTGTAGGTTCCAGGTGTGGTAACCGTTAAGCCCGCTGATGTACCAACTACTGAGGTACCGTTCGACCATGAATACGTACCGCCGCCCGTTGCCGTTAAGCTAATGGACGTTGTAGTACAATTCAACTCGGTAGTACCTGTGTTGTTGGTAATTGATGAAGCCGGAGGCGTTGATGTTTGTGTAATCGTTATAGATGCTGTTGAAGAACAACCGTTGGTGTTGGTTACCGTAACCGTGTAGGTTCCCGGAGCCGTAACGCGGTAGGCTGCGGTGGTACTCACCACTGATGTACCGTTAGACCATGAATAGGTACTTCCGCCCGT
>CAMBYC010000013.1 GCA_945871875.1 Sphingobacterium thalpophilum | reverse complement strand
AACCCCAACACCTAGGAATGCTTGAGGAATTGGATATCGCTTTAGACGATCGAGGAAATGTAAATGCCACAGAAAAAGAATTCAGAACCAATATTTCAAAAATTTTCAGTTGCGGAGATATGCGTCGTGGACAATCTTTAGTGGTTTGGGCAATTAGTGAAGGAAGAGAATGTGCTAGAAAAATTGACGAATATTTATCTGGCTTTTCAACTTTGGAATCTAAGGACCATAGTTTGTTAGAGCTGTCGAGATAAAATACTTTTTTAAGTTAGATAGTTTAGCCTGCCATTAGTTAATGGCAGGCTTTTATGTATATATATTTTATATATATTTTAAAATTTTTAAAATAATATCATATTATACTTTTTTTAAATATAATCAATATATATTATATTTAATTGATTATTAATTTATAATGTATTTTATTGTAAATTTTTAAATACATAATTACACATTACATTTTATTATATTTGTTTTTATTTATCATTATATTCGTTTTTTTAAGCTGATTACTATATTTTTACGAAGTATTTATAACAAATCAACAAAAAACGCATTTATGAAGAAAATTGGATTTAAGGATGCCATTCCATTTTTATTTTTGGTGGTATTGGCAGTTGCCGCAATTTTTGTACCCTCATTGCCCAACTTTGACGATGGCGGCAAAATTTACAATGGTGCCGATATTTCTTGGATTATAGTTGCAACTGCATTAGTATTCTTAATGACTCCTGGTTTGGCGTTTTTCTACGGTGGAATGGTGCATCGTAAAAATGTACTTTCTACAATGATTAAAAGTATCGCTGCTGCAGGTGTAGTAAGCGTTATTTGGGTAGTTGTTGGTTATAGCTTATGCTTTGGAACATCTATTGGCAGTTTTATTGGAGATCCTTCAACCCACTTGTTTTTTAAAGATGTAACCTCTGCCGCTCCATGGTCTTTAGCACCAACTATCCCTCAATCTTTATTTTCCTTATTTCAGTTGATGTTCGCAATCATCACGCCAGGTTTAGTAGTGGGTGCCGTTGCAGAACGTATCCGTTTTACATCATATATCTTATTTATAGTATTGTTTAGTGTATTTGTTTATGCACCTTTAGCACACTGGAGCTGGCATCCTGATGGTTTCTTATTTAAAATGGGTGCTTTAGATTTTGCTGGAGGTACTGTGGTTCATATTTCTGCTGGTTGTGCGGCTTTGGCTGGTGCATTGGTTTTAAAACGCAGAAAAGTGCATATTGAAAACAAAGAAATTCCACCCGCAAACATCCCTTATGTTTTGATTGGTACTGGTTTGTTGTGGTTTGGCTGGTTCGGATTTAACGCTGGTTCTGCTTTAGGTGCAAATGCTCTTGCTGTTTCTGCTTTCGCAACAACAAATACAGCTGCCGCTGCCGCTGGTTTAGCTTGGATGTTTTTCGATGTATTGAAAGGCAAAAAACCTTCTGTACTAGGATTCTGTATCGGTTCTGTTGTAGGATTGGTTGCTATCACTCCTGCTGCTGGTTTCGTAGCTGTTCCTCAAAGTATTTTCATAGGTGTGGTAGCAGCTATTGTTTCTAATATTGCTGTTTATTTAAAAAGTAAATCTTCATTGGACGACACACTCGATGTTTTCCCTTGTCATGGTTTAGGTGGTATTGTTGGAATGATCCTAACTGGAGTATTCGCAACTAAAACTGTAAACTCCGCCGGAAACGATGGCTTGTTTTACGGCAACCCTACATTTTTCTTTATTCAACTTAAAGCGATGTTAGTGGCTGTAACCTACAGCTTTGTTGTGTCCTTCTTGATTTTTAAATTTATCAATTTGATTTCTCCTTTGCGTGTTTCTGAAGAAGACGAAGAAGAAGGTTTAGATGCATCTCAACATGATGAGAATTATGTTCAAGGTACACTTCTTGTTCAAAATGAAGGTGAATTAACCGAGACTATAGCCTAAAAACTTCTTATATAAAGCAAACAACCCCAACACAATCCTACCCTAGTTAACTATCAATAATCATAAAGCAACAATCGAAAAAAATGAACAAAAAAACAATCCTAACTGCCATTATTTATATTATAAGTGTACCATCATTATTTGCACAAGACAGTACTAAAGGATCTACTAAACCATTTGTAATATCAGGATTTGTAGACATGTATTATAGAACAGATTTTGGCCAAAATGCAGCAAATAATCGTACTAGTTTCACCAACTCACATAATGTTTTTGAATTGGGTATGGCATCTTTAAAATTAGAGCATTCAATAGGCAAAGTTGGGTTTGTAGCAGACCTTGGCTTGGGTAAAAGAGCACAAGAATTTTCTTATAACGATGCTGGAATTGCACAAGCTATAAAGCAATTGTATGTAACGTATGCCGCTACAGATTGGTTGAAATTTACTGCAGGTAGTTGGGGAACACATGTAGGTTCTGAAGTAGTTGACCCTATCGTTAATAGAAACTACAGTATGTCTTACATGTTCTCATGGGGTCCATTCTTACATACAGGGGTTAAAGCAGAAATTGCCAATGGAAAGAGCGGATTCATGTTGGGACTTGCCAACAAAACCGACTATAAATCAGTACCCGGAGAAAATCAAAAATACCTTATTGCACAGTATTCTTATGCACCTACAGATGATGTAAAAATTTATTTGAACTATGTAGGTGGAAAACGCATATCAGATTCTGCTAAAAGTAGACAATTTGATGTTGTAATTACTGGAAAAATTAGTAATAAGTTCAACATTGCCTACAATGGAACCATTAACAATACTTTTACACAAGCCAAGAACAAATATGCCACATCTGCATTAACTTGGTGGGGTTCTGCTCTTTATCTAAATTTCGACCCTTCTGATAAACTTGGAATAACTTTGCGTACAGAGTATTTTAGTGATAAAAAACAATTGGTAGCCATGAGCCTTGCAACTTTCGGAGCAACAATTTTAGCCAATACCCTTTCATTTAACCTAAAAGTTGGTCCGTTAACATTTATTCCAGAAATCAGGTTAGAATCTGCTAGCAAAAATGTATTTGTTACTAAAACAGGAACTTCTAAAGGAACAGGATCTGCTCTAGTAGCGGCAATTTATAAATTTTAATTCATCTCTTTTTTTGACAAGCAGTCAAAAAGTTGGGTCATAATCAACCAGGGCTCCTTTATAGGAAGCCCTGCTTTTTTTGTTAGAACATAGAATAACAACATCCTTATAATGCAAAATGACAAACATTCTACTTTGATATAACTTATCTCATAAATAACTATCGAAAGTGGTTTTATCTTTAATAAAAATTTACATCACAAAAATCTAAATGATAATTAAAGTGATGAAAATATTAAAGAGATAAACCGTGCAGAATGGAAAACAACCTTCATACAACTACTCCACAAAATATTGAGCAAAACACAAAAAGCCTAATCAAATCTCCTACAGGCATTATTGGTTTTGATGAGTTAACATTTGGTGGACTTCCCAAAAACAGGCCAACATTATTGGTTGGCACCATTGGCACCGGCAAAACATTTATGGCAATGGAATTCATCATAAATGGAATTACAAAATTTGGTGAATCTGGTGTATTTATGACCTTTGAGGAAAGAACCGATGAACTTATTGAAAACCTTGCAAGCTTAGGGTATGAATTAAACAAATTGATTCAGGAGGATAAAATTTATTTAGAACATCTGAGCATTGCACATACAGAAATTCAAGATTCTGACAAATTCAATATTGACGGCCTATTTATAAGATTACAACATGCCATCACAAAAGTAAATGCAAAACGAGTTGTTTTAGATGCAATGGATACACTTTTTGCAAGTTTAGACGTTCAAGTGCTTCGATCTGAATACAAAAGATTGTTTTCTTGGTTAAAAGAAAAACAAGTTACTGCTATTATTACTGCCGAAATGGGTACAGAATTTTTAACTCGAATGGGATTAGAAGAACATGTTGCCGATTGTGTAATTGAACTTAACAATAGAGTTGCCAATCAAATTTCTACTCGAAGAATAAGAATTTTAAAATACAGAGGTGCTCATCATGCCAATAACGAATATCCATTTTTAATTGAAAAAACCGGAATGAATGTTTATCCTATTATTAGCTTGGGAATAGAACAAAATATTAGCATGAACTATGTTTCATCTGGCATAAAAGAATTGGATGATATGCTTGACAAAAAAGGTTTTTTTGTTGGCAGTAGCATTTTAGTATCAGGATCTGCAGGTACAGGGAAAACAAGTGTGATGACAAGTTTTGCAGAAAGTATCTGCAGTCAGGGAGAAATTTGTCTCTTTTGCGCGTTTGAGGAAGCCCCCAATCAAATCATAAGAAACATGTTATCTATTGGCATTAATTTGAAACCTCAAATTGATAACAATAAATTACACTTTTATTATGCCCGTCCAACCCTCCAGAATCTTGAATTACATTTTATGGCAATTAAAGAAACAATCACTAAAATTAAACCCAAATTTCTTATTCTAGACCCTGTTACAAACCTAATGACAGAAGGACCAAACAGTGATGTTAGAAGTATGCTTACTAGATTTATTGATTATATAAAAACTCAACAAATTACAGTAATGTTTACAGCAGCTATAACAATAGGTTCAATTGCGCTAAACCCAAGCGATGAAGGGATTTCTTCGATGGTTGATACTTGGATTATGGTAGAAGATATTGAATTAGAGGGTGAGAGAAATAGGAGTTTATATGTTATGAAATCTAGGGGATTAAATCATTCAAAAGAAATAAGAGAATTTGTAATTACCAATCAAGGTATTGATTTATTACCTATAGAGAGGAATGATAAAGGCATTATAATTGGCTCTAAAAGAGTTAAAACTGGAATAGAAAAAATATTAATTACCAACAACAATCACAATCAATAAATGCAATTTTTTTCTAATTAGAGCTTGAAACAACTATTAAAAATAAATACAATCTGATTTAAATAACACTAACAATCTAATGCAAGAAGTAGAAAAAAATGAAGAAAAATTTACATTCCAGTTATTTATTGTTGGTTCTTCAATAATAAACAATGTTGCTGTAAAAAATTGTAAAACAATTTTAGAAGATAATATCAAAGGAAGATATTCTTTGGAAATTGTTGACATATCTCAAAATCCTACTTTGGCCCAAAAAGAAGATATAATTGCAACTCCAATATTAATAATGAAAAGTCCGATTCCTGGAATCCGAATGATTGGGGATTTTTCTGACACCAAAAAGTTTTTGAAAAAATTCTTCATTTTGTAAAAAAATTTTTAAAAATTTATTTATGAAATACTCAAACCAACTGGATTTTATTTTAGAGGAATTAATGGAAGATTATGAAAATCGTTTTAAAGGTGTAAAATTCTATGCAGATGAAATTCCAACATCAACAAAAGAAGAAATTACCAGCAAGGTTATTGAAAAATTTGAAATTAAAGAATGGGAAATCAATGTTTTATACCATCACTTATTGGAAGACAATTACCTTAAAAGTGTAGATCCATTGATAATTTCTCTTAATGGATTAATCTTTAAAAGAAATGGAGGATACAAACAAAAAGAAATTCAAATAGAAGCAGAAAATCTTAGAATAAAAACTTTAGAAAACGATCTAAGAAAATCTTCTAAAGGATTAACTACGTTTACTGGAATTGTAGCATTAGGAACCTTAATTTCTGCACTATTTTTTTTATTAGAAATTTGGAAATTCTTCTTTTTAAAAAAATAAATTAATCAAAAAAACTTAATTATAGTTGACCCCAAACTTGTTGCGCAAAAAATTCTAATGAAGGATCACGAGCACCCATTAATAAAATTACCGTCTCACCCAACAAATGTGTTTGAATAGCTTCTGCAAAATCTTCTCGATTTTCAACAAAAAAAGCATTTACGCCTTTAAGTTGCAAATCATTTATTAAATCGAGTGCAGAAATGTCTTTTACAGCAGTTCCTCCTGCATAAAATATTTCACTCATCCAAATTTCATCTTGTGGCCTAAGTGCAGATGCAATTTCATCTACAAAATCTTTTCGTAAAAATTTAGTAGGTGTAAAACCGTGAGGCTGAAACCATGCAATTAGTTTAGGGGCAATTGGCAAACAAGCCCTTATTGAAACTGCACATTTAACTGGATTATGGGCATAATCATCTACTAAAATAATGCCATTTTTTTGTCCGATGATTTGATGCCTACGATAAATTCCTTGATATTTTGCTACAGACTCAGCCGCTAAATCTAAAGGAATTCCAATTTTGCTTGCCACAGCAACTGCTGCAACAATATTTTCCATATTGTGTTTTCCAATAGCATTTACCACAAATGGAACACCATTAATATTGAATTGGCTAATAAACCCGTTTTGTACAAAATCAGTAACTGTAAATCCAGCAGGATCTTGTTCATTACTCGAAAAATCATTGCCAAGATTAACAGATAATGAATTTGATAAAACATGAGAGTGATTTACAATAAATTGTTTGCTGTTGTTGCGAAAAATGTTAAAAATCTCCATCAATTCGCTAATTTCTTTATGATCTTTATCCACATTCAACAACAACCCAATTTCAGCATGGTAACTAACAATTGAACCATCACTTTCATCCGCTTCTATAATCAACCATTCTCCAGAACCAACTGCTGCATTTCCAATTTTCCCTTCTTTTATCAATCTAACCAATCCTGCACCACTTATAATACTAGGTGATAAACCTGCATGTTCGAGAATATCAAACAATATTGCACAAGTTGTGCTTTTGCCAGAAGTTCCACCAACTGCAATTGTTTTTTGTGCAGCTGCAATCATTGCCAGCAAAGCACTTCGCTTTAAAATTGGTATGCCTAATGCTTTAGCTTCCTGAACTTCAGGAACAGTGTCTTCAACTGCCGTTGAAACCACCAACAAATCAACAGTTTGATCAATTCCTAAACCGCCTTGAGGAAAACATTTTATGCCTTCACTTTCTAATTTCTGCCTGATATCCTCTGCTTCGCCTACATTAAAATATCGATCTGAACCTGAAATTTGACATCCCTTACCATTTAGATATTGTGCTATCGCACTCATTCCAGTTCCAGCTATGCCAGCAAAAAAAATATGTTTGTAGTCTTTCAAAAGGCTATACATAGTGTTGATTTTGGAATTACAATTGAAATTTGAAAAATCTTATCAAATAAATATTACTACCAAGGTTAATTATTGTTTGTACTTTTAAAATTACATATATAAAAATGATGCGACTAATTTTATCAAGTATTTTGTTATTATTATTTTGTTATCCTATAAATGCTCAAACAATAAAACTATTAACCGAAAAACCAGGAGTTTCAATTCGTGGATTGAGTGTAGTAAATGATAAAATTGTTTGGGTAAGTGGCTCAAAAGGTACTGTAGGTAAATCAATAGATGGAGGAAACACTTGGGAATGGTTTACTGTTAAAGGCTTTGAGCAAAATGATTTTAGAGATATTGAAGCATTTGATGCATCAATTGCAGTAGTTATGGCTGTAGCTTCCCCAGCATATATTTTAAAATCTATAGATGGTGGCAACACTTGGAAAACAGTTTTTACTGATACAACAAAAGACATGTTTTTAGATGCGATGGATTTTTTACCCAATGGCATTGGCAGGGTTGTTGGTGATCCAATTGAAGGTAAAATGTATATCGCAACTACTAAAAATTTTGGAAGTAATTGGGAAAGGGAGAATTGCATTGATACATTTGGTAAAACACTAGCAAAAGGAGAATCCATGTTTGCCTCAAGTGGCACCAATATTAAAATACTTTCTGATAATAAATGGGCTGTTGTAACAGGAGGATTACATTCAGGATTGATAATGAATGATCTTTACATTAATTTACCAATAATTCAGGGTAAACAAACAACCGGAGCCAATTCATTAGCTGTTTTAAGAGAAGGCAAAAATACAAAAATGATAATTGTAGGTGGCGATTTTCAAAACGACACCGTAAAAGAAAAAAATTGTGTTTTATATGATGTAAGAAAAAACAAAATTACTTTTCCCCAAACCCCGCCAAATGGCTACCGCTCTTGCGTAGAATTCATATCAACATCTACCCTAATCACTTGTGGAACAAGTGGTGTTGATTTATCAACAGATGCAGGTAAAAATTGGAATACTATTAGCAAAGAAAGTTTTCACGTTTGTAAAAAAGCAAAAAATGGAACTACCGTATTTCTAGCTGGAGCAAAAGGGAAAATTGCAGTTTTCTTTCCTAAGAATTGAAATATTTCATAATTCAAACATAACGTAAACATATTCAATTGATTTATCCTTAAAACGATATTAGAATTACAATATCTTTTTATTAAATCATATATATTCAAAATTTATATAGATTATTATGCAATAATTTTATTCAAACAACATCTAATAAGCACTTTATATATTTTCAATACATAATTCAATAAGCAATAAAATTTTATGGATCAGACGACTTCTGCAACTGGAGAAAAGAAAAAAAGCCCTATTAAGTTAATTATTCTAGCTATTGTATTATTGGTTGCAGGATTTATCGCCTATACTAAAATCAGCTATGCAATGGATCACGAAGAAACTGATAATGCCCAAGTTGAAACTTTATTGCTTCCCGTGCTTCCAAGAATTTCTGGATACATAAAGCAAATCAATGTCAGAGATTTTGATTCTGTTAAAGCAGGTCAATTGGTTGCTGAGCTAGATGACGCAGAATGGCAAACCCAATTGATTCAAATGCAAGCGGATGTGGCAACTGCTGAAGCCGACCTTTCAACTGCAAAATCAACTTTACAAAATGCATTAGTTTCATTACAAGTTAATAAGGGAGCAATTACTTTAAATCAACTAAGAGTTACAAAAGCTTTGCAAGACAACAATCGCGACAAAAATCTTTTGGCTGCTCAAGCAATTACGCAAAAACAGTTTGATGATTCTCGCTTTAATTTACAATCAGCAGATCAAATATTGCAAAACAGCAAAACAGACTTAGTTGCTGCTGAAAGCAAAATAAGTTCTCTTCAAGCAATGGTAAAAAGAGCTGAATCTATGCTAAATAGCAAAAAATCATTGATTGATCAACAACAATTAAAATTAAGTTACACCAAAATTTTTGCCCCTTTAACAGGTAAAATTGGCAAAAAGAACGTAACAGAAGGTCAATTTGTTCAAGCAGGAGCTCCATTGTTTACCATTGTGAACGATACAACATATTGGATAATAGCAAACTTTAAAGAAAGTCAAATTCGTAGATTACATCCTGGAATGGGCGTTGAAATTGAATTAGACGCTTATCCCAAATTGCAAATTGAAGGCAGAATTGAATCTTTGAGTGAAGCAACAGGAGCTAGATTTGCATTGATTCCACCAGATAATGCAAGTGGAAACTTTGTAAAAGTAACACAACGTGTACCGGTTAGAATTAAAATTTCTAAGATTCAAGAATACCACAACATTCTGAAAGCCGGGTTAAGTGCAAAAATCAGTATTCCTCTTACTCAATAATTATATATGTCGGGCACAAAAGGAATTGCGAAATTCATTATCGTATTAACCACGGTAACCGCCGCCATTATGGAATTGGTGGATACCTCGATTGTGAATGTGGGTTTAAATGAAATGGCGGGCAGCTTGGGTGCCACCATCGAAGATATAAGTTGGGTAATTACTTCTTATGCTATTGCAAATGTTATTATCATTCCAATGACTGGTTTTTTGGCCGAATATTTTGGCAGAAAAAACTACTATATCTTCTCAATGATATTGTTTACGGTTGCTTCTTATTTGTGTGCCCAAAGTGGTAGCCTTACAGAAGTGATTATTTGGCGATTTATTCAAGGTGTTGGTGGTGGTGCATTGTTATCTACTTCACAAGGCATTTTGTTTGATGCCTTCAAACCTGAGGAAAGACCAATCGCTGCTGGGTTATTTGGAATGGGAATTGTACTTGGTCCAACGCTTGGACCAACAATTGGTGGATATTTGATAGAACATTTCTCTTGGCATTGGATGTTTTTGGTAAACATCCCAATAGGAATTGTGGCTACCTTACTTTCTTTAACATTTATTGATGCAAAAGAAGGTGAAGGAAAAAACAAATCCAACATTGTAATTGATTACATTGGTATATTGTTGTTGATGGCTGGCATCAGTTGCTTGCAATATGTTTTAGAAAGAGGAGAATCTGAAGATTGGTTTTCTAGTGATGTAATCAAAATTTGTAGTATTGTAGCATTTGTATCACTTGTAGGATTCATTTATAGAGAATTAACTATCCCTAATCCGGTGGTTGACTTGAAAATTATGCGATACCGTAGTTTTTCATTTACTACAGTATTTACATTTGTTGCTGGACTTGGATTATTTACATCAGTGTTTGTATATCCCGTAATGGCTCAACGTACTATGGGATTTTCCGCTCTAGAAACAGGCTTATCATTGCTCCCGCCTACCCTCGCTGGAGTTATAATGATGCCTATAATTGGAAAGTTAATGAGTAAAGGCGTAACACCATTACCCTTTTTATTTGTTGGATTTTCTTTATTTGCAGTTTATGCGTTTATGAGTGCATCGGTTAGTCCTGATGTTGGTAAATGGGGATTTTTTATTCCATTGTTGATTAGAGCATTTGGAATATCTATGTCTCAATTGCCATTAATTAGTCAAGCAGTAGCAGGATTACAGCCAAAAGAATATCCCGCTGGTATTGCGTTAAATAATATGATTAGACAGTTGGGTGGTGCTTTTGGCATTGCATTGGCGAACAATTACATCAATTCAAAACATGCCCAACACAGATCAGATATTGCTGCCAATCTTTATAATGGAAATCCAATATTAACTGAAAGACTTCAAGCAATTTCAGGTGCAATGGCTGCCAAAACAGGCGAAATTGCAAATTCAATGCAAAGGGCTTATAAGATTATAGATTTCTCTGTAGATAAACAGGCTTATTTCCTAGCTTATCAAGATACATTTAGAGTTGTAGGAATATTTTTTCTTGCAGTACTGCCCTTGGTATTTTTCATTCAAACCAAAAAGAAAACAGCTGCACCTTCATTAGAAGCAAAAAAAGCAATGGAAGATGCACACTAAAAAACATACAATCATGAAAAAAGTTATAATACTAATTGCTGTTGTTTTTACACTGCAAAACATACAAGCTCAAGATGAAATCATAAAAGACAGCTCACTCAAAAGACTTATACTTTCAGCTGTAAATAATTTCCCTAAAATTAAAGAGCTTCAAGAACAATTGAATGCCACAGGAATTAAAGCACTATTGATCAATAGCAATTTCAAACCTACAATTAATGCAGATGCTGGTTATCAGTTTGTAGCTCCAGTTCCAGAAGTGAATTTCGGTGCGGGCGGTGTAGTTAGATTTCAACCTTACAACAATTATGCAGGGTCAATATCTCTAAAACAATTGGTTTATGATTTTGGCAAAACAACCGTTCAATTGGAACGCAACAATGTTGAAGCAAAGCTTACTAGTGATAACATCGAAATTGCACAATTTGCTATTGCCTATCAAGTAGCTCAATTGTATGCTAACGCTGTTTTCACTTTAAGTGCTATATCGGTGCAAGAAATTCAAATCAAAACACTTCTTGAAAACGAGCGTTTAATCCAAGCAAAAATTGACAATGGTGATGCATTGAAATATGATTTACTTACTACAAAAGTTCGTACTTCTAACTCCACCAATAGATTAGAAGAATTAAAAGGCAATTTAAACAAATATTTTAGTCTAATAGAATGGCTTACTGGTGAAAATATTAGTAAAACAATTGATACTAATATCCAAACAAAACATTTGATGTTGGCAACCTCATCAAGTAAGTGGGAGCAAAAACACCCTGAAGCACAACTAATCAACCACAAACTAGAATTACTGAGTGTAGAAAACAAGATTGTACAAAACAGCAATAAACCTTCTGTTTTTGCTTCTGCATCTACTGGATTTAGAAATGGTATCCAACCAGACATTAACCAATTCAGACTTACTGGTGGTGCAGGAATTGGAATCAGCATTCCAATTGTTCCAGCATCACGTCCTAAATTGCAACAACAATTGATTGCTGTAAATAGTGAAGCAACTAAAAAATCTTTACAATCATTGGTTTATAACGTACAAAAAGATTTAATCCAAATTGCTTCAGACCATAAAACCATATCTATCAAACTTGAAAACACTTTGCAACTAATTGAACAAGCTGAACAAGCATTTGCTCTAGCTAAAATACGTTACAAAGAAGGTTTAATTACCAATACTGAATTGCTTGGAATTCAGAACAATGTAGAAGATGCACAATTGCTTAAACTACAATATCAATTCCAATTGCTTAACTTAAAATTAGAAAGTCACAAAATAGCAGGCACCCATTTGTATTAATGGGTGTTTGTTTGTTTAAGAAAGATTTCTAAAATCAACAGGAACCAATTTACTTACACCAGCTTCCTGCATGGTTACACCATAAATAATGTCAACCGTTGACATGGTCATTTTATTATGGGTAACAATTATAAACTGTGATGTTTTGCTGAATTGACGAATCATTTTGGTAAACTTATGAACGTTGGCATCATCCAAAGGAGCGTCAACTTCATCAAGAATACAAAATGGTGCAGGTTTAATAAGATAGATGGCAAACAACAATGCCGTAGCGGTTAGTGTTTTTTCACCTCCACTCAACTGTGTTATTGAAGTTGGACGCTTACCTTTTGGTTTAGCGATTATATCAATACCTGTTTCTGCAAGATTTGTAGGGTCTTCCAATACCATATCAGCAGTATCATCATCAGTAAATAATGCTTTAAAAACATTTTGGAAGTTTTCCCTTACCTGAGTAAAAGTATCCAAGAACTTTTTATTTGCGGTTTCTTCAACTTCAAGAATGGTTTGTAAAAGGCTGTCTTTTGCCGAAACCAAGTCGGTTTTCTGTTCTAAAATAAAATCATATCGCTTTTTCATTTCTTGATATGCTTCAATTGCAGTAGGGTTAACTTCTCCAATGTTCTCAATGCGCTTTTTTAGTCTATCGCAAATGCCTTGCAATTCATCTTTAGACAATACAGATTGGCGATCTTCATCGAGTATGTCATCAATATTTATTCTGAATTCGGCATTCAAACGTTCTTTAATACCAGTGAGTTGCAGTTTGAGCTCGTTGATTTGGTCTTTTAACTTATTCAAAAGCTGGTCAGCAGCATCTTTTTCTTTAACTTTTGATTTTAATTCATTTTCCATCAACACCAAGCTGTTGCGCATATTGTAATAGCCTTGGTCTGCTTCATTCACAAGCTTTTCTGATGTTTCTTTTTGTTGCAGCAATTCAATTAAATCTTGTGCAATTGTTTCCAATTCACCAGCGGTTGCTTCAATTGCATTTGTTGAATCATCAAACTGTTGTTTACTGCTTACAATTTGCTGTTGCAAATCATTGAGTTGATTGGATTTAAATTGAGCTTCTTGTTTTAAACCCGTGATTTTACTTTGTTGTCGGGTTAGTTGAAGATTTGCCTCATTAAAAGATGCTGTTGAGAACTTAAATTCTTGATCAGCAACAGCAAATTCTTGTTCAACTCCATACATTTGATCTGCAAGATTCTCTATTTGTGTTGTATATTTTTCCAGTAAATCTCTAACCAAACTTATATTGTCTAAATCTTGTTGCAATTGGTTTTCCAATTCTTCAATACGCTTATTGCTATGCTCTTTTTGGCTTTGTTGATTTTCCCATTTGTTTTGCAAAGCAAAAGATTGGGTAACCAAATTATTGATTTGTTGTTCGGCAGCTTTTAACTGAGAATCATTAACTTGATTTCCCAAAATATTGATTTCATTGCTTCTAGTTTGAATTTTTGCTTTCAGGCTATTAACAACTGCTTCTTGAACCTGAATATCCTCTTGAAGTTTTTCCAGATTCTTTGCCCTTCCGATTTTTTTTCCTTCAAACAAACCAACGCTGCCTCCAGAAAGTGCATATTTCCCTTTTACGTATTTACCATTTTTTTCAATTACTACTTGTTCGTTTGAATTCAATAAAGCTTGATCATTTTCTGCAATGAAAACATTTCCCAACAAAAAATGGATTAAATTCTCATACTTCTTATCGTATTCTACTACTTCAAGTGCAGGAATTGTTCCTTGTATGGCATTCAAATCGTGCTGTTGAGGCAAACCGTTGAGTTTATCCAACAAAAAGAAATTGGCTTTACCCTTCTGGCTTCCATCCAATAAATAAACAGCTTTCATTCCATCCTCTAAATCATTAACCACATAATAATTTAAGTATCGATCTAAAACATTTTCTAAGGCTGCCCTAAATTCCTCTTTTACATAAATAATATCTGAAAGAATTGGTGCGTTTTTATTCCAATTGGGATTGTTGTGTAAAAACTTAACACTTTCAGGATAACCTTCCATTGAATCAATCAAACTTTTTAACAAAGCCTGCTCATTTCGCTTGGCATCTAATTTTCTGTTTTCATCTGCTAATTCAGCTCTAAGTTGATCAAGTTGTTGCTGAAATTGAAGAATTTGCAACTTAATTGATTCTTGATTTTCAGACAATTCCCTCAATTCACCTCTTTTTTCTTCTAATTCTGCTTCCTTATTTTCTTTTTCATTCAACAGCTGCTCCATTTGTATCTTTCGAGATTCTTGTTCGTTAGCCAACTGAAGTGCTGCTCTTTTAATATTCTGTATTGAACTATCAGCAACTGCAACATTTTTCTCTGCATCAAACTGTTGTCTTTGAATAGCTTGTTGTTGTTTTCTAAGGTCTTCGATAACTTGTTTTTTTTCTTCAAAAACAAGACGTTTTTCTTCAACAGCATCTTGATTTGAGTCTAGTTTTTCTTGAATTTCTTCTAACACATTAGATTCTTCTTCAATTTGACGAGACGAAAAAAGCATACTTTCTTCAATACCTTTTAGTTGTTCCCCAGATTTTTGCAGAAACTGTTGCAAAGTATTTTCTCTTTCTTTAATATATTGTAGCCGCTGGGTAGCTAAGTTTTTTTCTTCTTCTTTAGCCCTTACTGCAATTAAAATTTGGATGTAAGCAGCTTGAATTGTCTGTAGATCTTTTTCATAAGTAATAAATTGAACTTTCTGTGCTTCAATAGCCGCATCATCGATTGCGATTTGTGCTTCTATTTGAAACTTTTTATCTCCTTCTATTTCTTGCTTTTCAGTAACTTCTTTAAATACAACTTGAAAATCTTCAAGATTGGCTTTTGCCAGTTCTATGCTATTAAATTTATATTCTTTGCGGATTTCAAAATATTTCTCAGCTTTTTTTGCTTGAGATTCAAGTTGTTTAAGTTGGTTATTGATTTCAAATAAAAGATCCTCAATTCGATTTAAATCAGATTCAGTTGCATCAAGTTTGTTTCTTGCCTCTTTTTTTCGGGTTTTATAAATGCTTATTCCTGCAGCTTGTTCCAACATTCTCCGCCGGCTATTTTCCTTATCCTTGATGATGTCATCAACCATTCCAAGTTCGATAATAGCATAAGAATCAGTACTTATTCCCGTATCCATAAACAGATTATGAATGTCTTTTAACCTACATTGTACATCATTAAGTCGATATTCACTTTCGCCACTCTTGTAAAATTTACGGGTAACCGTAACCATTCCAAATTCTGTGGGCAATAAATTTCGGTTGTTCTCAAAAGTTAAACTTACTTCTGCCAAACCAGATGCAGAACGGGAAGCTGATCCATTGAAAACCAAACTTTCAAGGTTTTCACTTCGTAGATTACTAATTTTATGTTCACCAATTACCCATCGTATTGCGTCTACGATATTAGATTTACCACAACCATTAGGTCCTATAATTCCAGTAATTCCTTCATCAAAATGAATGGTTGTTTTATCTGCAAAACTTTTAAACCCTTTGATTTCTAAACTCTTTAATCGCACTATTCTGTATTTTAATTGAAACTGGTAAAAATTATTTTGGGAGTGTAAAATAACGGAATGTAGTCGGTTTACCATTTATTTTATAAAAGAATTTTACACACCTTCAGCAAAAAAGCATTTATATCATTGAATGGATTGATTTATTTAGTCATGAGTTAAATCATTGTATTTTTTTAACTTTTAACATAGCTTAACACTATAAATCTACTTTATATGAAATCTCACTTCTCTTTGATTGTTATGCTATTAGCTTTAATCAGTTGCAACAGCATGAGACTAACATCATCTTGGAAATCTGAGGTAATGAAACCACTTAAATACAATAAAATTTTGGTTTTAGGATTAATTAGGGATGCAGACCGATCAATTCAAGAAAACATGGAACAACACTTAGCCGACGATTTAATAGCACAAGGCATATCCGCTACAACTTCTCTAAAAGAATTTGGTCCAAAAGCATTTGAAAACTTGGATGAAGCAGCAGCTATAGAAAAATTAAAAAACTTGGGCATTGAAGCCGTAATTACTATTGTACTTTTAGACAAACAAAAAGAACGTAACTATATTCCAGGAAACATTAACTATTCCCCGTATGGCATTTATTACAATCGATTTTGGGGATATCGCACCGCTTTATACCAAAGAATTTATGAACCAGGCTATTATGTTACAAATACAAAATTCTTTTGGGAAAGCAATTTTTACGAAATGTCTAAAAAACAATTGTTGTACTCTGTTCAAACGCAATCTTTTGATCTAGACAATTCAAATAAACTTGGTCACCAATATGGACAGTTGATTGTTAACGATATGATTAAAAAAGGAGTGATTATAAGAATTGGGAATTAGGAATTAACTCTTAATTCCTAATTCTTAATTCCTAATTCTCCTATAGGTTCCCATAATTTCACCAAAACCTAAAATATGTTCACTCATAGCTTTCTCCATTTGCACTGATGTTGCAGAACTAGAAAGCTCAAGAAGAGTGTCCAAAGCATATATTTTAAAAAAATAATGATGCTCTTGTTTGTTAGGACAAGGTCCACTGTAATTAAAATTTGCAAAATCATTGATTCCAGAAATTCCAATATTAAAGTTTTCTTTTATATGATGAGTTATCGGAACATTCCAAACCATCCAATGAATCTAGGGTTTTAATGGAGCATCAAAATCTACAACCATTATAGCCAAACATTTGGCTTTTTCAGGAATGAACTCAATATCCAAAGGAGGATTATAATTTTTACCCTCACAAGTATATTGAGGTGGAATAGATTCTCCAAATTTGAAAGCATTACTGGTTATTTTTAATCTTTTAAAGTCATCAACACTATAATTTTTAACTCGCTTTAATACATTTTTCATAGAAAATAGGTTTAAAAAACATTAAATATAAAAGTTACATATTGTATTGTAAAGACTTTCAAGCAATAGAAGCTTCTTAGTTTGAAATTTCAGGCGGAAATAAAAAAGGGTTTTCTTCAGGAACTGGAATAGGGTTTTCAATTGGTGAAGTTGGTTCCCTTGGATCTTTAGATGGAATCAATTCAGGTGTTTTTTCTGGAGGAAAAACTTCTGGATTTTTAGAGGGAGAAGGAACTTCTGGAGACTCTGGTTTGTGTTTTTTTGGCATATTTTTATTCATAAAGTAAGAAAATATATTAGTTTTTTATCTGTATCCATTTTTATTATTGATAGAATAAATTCAAAAAATCTTAAAAAGTAATCATCACTTAATTATTACGCACCATTGCTTCATATACTTCGATTGTATTTTTCAATTGTTATTATATATTACGATTTGTTTGAAACTTTATTAAAATTCATCTTCCAAATTATTAAGGAAGAAATACAAATTTCACGTTTGCTAAATTGCTACAGAATGAGTTTAATCATAATGGATAATTGCTGCAATCATATTTTCAGCTTAATGATTGGAATAATTTTGAAATAAAAAATATGGAAGATTACAACCAAACAATTCCGAGTTTGCATTATTTATTAGATTATGATGCACGTAAGTTTTCAAGTGCTGAAATCCAATTAAAGAAAAAATTGACAAATTGGATTGAGGTAGCAAGTTCAATAAAGTTGAAACTGCAAATACAGAAATATTCAGATAATATTAGCACACACATCATCAATTTGGAAAAATTTATAGAAAGTGAGCAAATTGAAAGCATCAGTTTAAGCAACCGAATCATGGAAGCATTTATTTCTGAGACAGAAGAAAAATTATCGAATTGTAGGGATGCTGCATTGAAAGATGTTTGTTTGTTAGCTTGTATTCAATTGATAAACCATTACAAAATTAGTATGTATGGAACTGCAGCTGCTTTAGCAAAAGTTATAGGAATGGAAGACCAGGCAAAGATTTTTCATGAGTTTGAAGTTACGGAGAAGCAAATTGATGATCGATTGACTCAATTGGCAGAACATGAAATAAATATCAATGCAAAATCATTGCTAATAAGTTAAATAGATTTATCCATTGTATAAGCAATCTCATTTATAAAACTGTTCAACCTTAATTAAACATTAGAAAAATTGAAAAGATATCTATCAATTATCCCCAGCTTCAGTTTGGGGTAACTAAAGATTGTAGATTGGCTTAAACCAAAAATTTAATTTAATATTTCTAATCAGCAATCTGGGTTCAACAAATGAATTGTATCACTACGCAGATTGATTGTAGTCAGTAAAAAATCATAACAATCGGTGTTATTTTGACAACTGAAAGATGATAGGAGATTCAAATTATTAACATTAAAAAAATTAAAACATGAAAAGTGATTTTCAAATTCAAAAAGATGTGATGGACGAGTTGAAATGGGATCCATTTATTTCAATTTCTGAAATAGGGGTATCGGTTAAAAATGGTGTTGTTACACTTTCTGGTCATGTAGACACCTATTCTAAAAAGTTAGCGGCAGAAAAAGCAGCAAAAAAGGTGGCGGGAGTGAAAGCTGTTGCAGAAGATTTAACGGTAGGGATATCTCCGAGTTATCGCAAAACAGATTCAGAAATAGCAGAAGCAGTAATATCTGCATTAAAATGGCATTCGGCAGTTCAGGATGAAAAAATTAAAATCACAGTAGAAGACTGCACTGTAAAACTTGAAGGGGAAGTAGATTGGGAATACCAACGCAATAATGTAAAAACTGCTGTTGAAAACTTAACAGGCGTGAGATCTGTACTAGATTTGATTATGGTTAAACCAAGAATTACCCCTACAGACATTCAGCAAAAGATTAGTGCAGCGTTTCATAGAAGTGCCACATTAGATTCAGGAAAAATTACAGCCGAAATTATTGGAAGCAAAGTAATTATACATGGTAAAGTTCGGTCATTTATGGAAAAAGAAGATGCAGAAAGAGCGGTATGGAATGCTCCAGGAGTTACTAGTGTTGAAAGTAAAATACAAATTGAAGTACCCGAATATGCTTTTGAGGAGCAATAAGATTAGTCTTCAAAGCTATAACCTATGAAACCCAAAACCATTTCTGCCTGAATGAATTTCATTCGGGCAGTTTGGCGTTAAATATTAAAATTTTGCAACAATGATTGAATTTTTATTAAAAATGTTTCCATTATTCTAAAAATTGTTTACTATTATAAAAAAATAGCAATACGTCTCCTAGAAATGATGAAAAAATAATAAAAAATATATCAACAGACTTTATTTTTTAATCTCCAGACCTTTAATTTAATCCTCCTGTCCTCTAGTTTGACGCTCCCGAACTATAGTTTGATGCTCCCGAACTATATTCTACATTTCCCGCTAATCACTTAAAATTAAAAACTATCCCCCTAACTACTAACCACTAACAACTAACCCCTAACTACTTACCCCTTACTACTTACTACTTACTACTAATTCACCATATCCCACACCACTCCGAGTCTAAACAACAAACCCGGATTGTAATACAATATATGGGCTGCATTGTTTTGTTTGAAACCAAAACCGTCTTTTAAGGTAACCGTATTTAGGTTCTCTAAACGAGTAAACCCTGTGAAAGTTAATATCCTGAAATTTAAATATGCCGCAACATCTGGTCTAATAGCTATATTTTGTTGACTTTGATAAAAAAACTGTCCTAATACAGGTGAATAATTATCTGCTTTATAAGGAGTATAATAACGGATATCTAAACCAGTAGATAATGCAAGATTTGCGAATACACTTCCTTCATAAGCGAATCTATTTCGCAGATATAGAAGAGGGAGATTGATTTGTGCATTTCCAGTAATCTTTTGAAGGTAAACATCAGTATACCATTTCCACTTATTTTTAAGCACAAATACTTTATTTAACCCTATTCTAAGCACATTAGAAATGGATGAATTTTGTTTCGCTTTATTAAAATCTTCCACATAAACAAAGTTGCTAAGCAAATAAAAATCAGCTGAAAGCTTTAAGTTCTTTTCTGGCAGTTCAGAAGTGCCGTAAAACTGAATGATATTCTCTTTGTTGAAAGCATTATTATAAATGACAGGAAAACCTGTAGCCTCTTTAAATAAATAAGATGGTGTTCTATTAACATTTTTAAAACCTACTGAAACATAACCCCATCGTTTTCCTAAGAAAGTTTTAAGATTGGCTTGAAAATCATAATCTCCAAGATTTCTTCCTAAAGAAAACAATTCTCCGTACAATAACATATCCCATTTCCTATTTTTTGTACGGTTGCGGTATTCGCCATGAAACTTAAAATTGAAGAACTTATCATCGGGCAACGAATCATTGAAATTTCCTTTGTAGTTGTACAAACTAGCTCCTAATTTCAAAAATTGTAATGGATTCTTAGGATCTGGAAACTGAATTAAAGAAAAATCATTTGACATCTCTCCCCATTTATTGAAATAGGAAACCGTATCAGTTGATTTAAACCCATAATGAGATTTATAAAAACTACTATCTGCCAAACCTTGTATATCCAAATATTTAAAACTATAACTGTTCCATTGTAATGTATGTTCTAATCTGAAAGTCGGCAAAAAATACCTAATCATAACAGAATCAGTATAAACAGAATCTTTTTTACCAAAATCATATTGTTGGCGTAGTAAAAAAACATTATTTGTGTATCTGTTTCCTGTCTGCAACTTTACACTAAAAAAATTCCTATTTGAATAAGGAACAATTGCCAAATTTGTAGGAATATTAAAAACATCATTGTAAGCTTTGTTCTTATTAACAATAAAAGAATCATTTGCAATACCTCCATTTTCGGAAGATTGCAAACCATTGGCGATGGCAGATAAAAAAAGATTGTATCGACGATCTTTTGAAGTATAATTTGTACTGAATCTGATATTTTTATGGTTTGCGTTTTGAGACTTATAATAGCCAGGAGATGTAATTAAACGATATTCTATGCCAGCATTCCAGTCGGGAGTAATATTTTGAGTATGCATAACGCCGATATGTTGTTCAGACTTACCCCCCAAAAGATAAGTTAATTGTGTAAACGGTTTGTTGGTAGATAAAAACTTAGTATCCTTTACATCAAAATTATATACATCATAAGCATGAAAACCATGATCCCAACCGGCTTTCATCAAAGGCGAAAAAAGGAGCGATTGAGTAGCTGTTCCATTATTACCTAAATGGATATGTTCTGCATTTAAGGGGATTTTGTCAAAATAATCTCGAATTGTGCTATCTAATGAACGATAACGGGCGGAATCAAGAAATCTGTATTGTATGCTAACTTTATCATCATTGAAATTTCTTTTCTCAAAACTTAAAGAATCTTTGCCTCCTGAACCACCACCAGATCTACCTCCTCCCCCACTACTGATCATTCCTGAGCCAGGAAACTTGCCTCCCTTTACAGGAAACTGGGCATTTACATGGTTAGTAAAAACAAATGCAAAAAATAAAAATAATACAAAAGCTATTCTCGATATCATATTGTAAGATTAACTTAAAATTGAGCTATAATTCCACAGAAGATCTTTGTCAACAAAGGTTCTGCAGCTCTAGCAGCTTCCAAAACTTCTTCATGTGTAATTGTATTTTCTTCTTCACGAATTCCTATATCTGTAATTACACTCATCCCAAATACAGGCAATCCAAGATGATTTGCAGCAATCACTTCTTGAACAGTACTCATTCCCACTGCATCTGCTCCTAAACGATATACCATCAAATATTCTGCCCTTGTTTCAAAACTTGGACCAGTTACGGCAAAATAAATACCTTCTTGAACAGGAATTCCTTCTTTTTGTGCTATTTGTTTGGCAGATGTAATGAGAGATTTAGCGTAAGGCTCGCTCATATCTGGAAAACGTGGTCCATAATTTACATCATTTTTACCAATTAATGGATTGGGAACAGCCAAACTGATTTGATCCTTTATTATCATCAAATCGCCTACTTTGAAAACAGGATTTACACCACCAGCAGCATTTGAAAGCATCAATAATTTTATGCCCAATTGTTTTAAAACACGAACAGGAAAAACCACTTCTTGAGCTGTATAACCTTCATAAATATGAAATCGACCTGACATCGCAACAATTCTTTTTCCCGCCAACATACCAAAAACCAATTTACCTTGATGTCCTTCAACAGTTGATATAGGAAAATTTGGTATAATATTATAAGGAATTTCTTGAGCAACAACAATCTCTTTACTAAAGTTACCCAAACCACTTCCAAGGATTACGCCTATTTCAGGACTATAATCACATTGTTGGAGGATAAAATCTACAGCGGCATTAATTTTTTCAAACATCTTATTGAAATAGGTTTAAGTCAACAAAGATAATTCCTATTAACCATTGTGTATATTTGTTTTATGAATCGATTGCGATTATTTGTAATATTAAGTTTATTGTCTATAAATGTTAAAGGTCAACTATGTTCTGGTAGTTTAGGAGACCCTGTTGCAGTTATCGATTTCGGAAGTGGATCCAATACTATTGGACAAGCTTTGCCTTCCGGAAAAACTAACTATAACTATGTAAATTCTACTTGTCCATTAGACGGTCAATATTCAATGGTTAGTTCTACACCAGGATGTTACTCTGGAACTTGGCATAATGTTTATAGCGATCATACTCCAAATGACATTGGAGGTTACTTTATGTTGGTAAACGCGTCTTTAGGCCCTGGTGTATTTTATGTTGATACCATTAAAACTTTGTGTGGAAATACCACTTATGAGTTTTCCTCATATATCGTAAATGTGGTAAACAATACCTCTTGCGGAGGAAATCCAATAGCTCCAAATTTAACTTTCCGCATAGAAACTTTAGATGGCAATATTTTAACCACTTACAATACTGGAATTTTGCCTGTACAAACCAATCCAGAATGGAAACAATATGGCACTTACATAACTACACCAGCAATACCAGGCAATATTGTTGTAAAAATAATCAACAATTCTCCAGGGGGATGTGGTAATGATTTGGCGATTGATGACATTATGTTTAGGCCCTGTGGTCCACAAATTAATATTGAGTTTAATGGAAAGGTAGGTAATGATACTACAGTTTGTTTATCAGCAAATACAAGCTTTGAAATAGAGTCTGTACAATCAGCAGGATTCAATAATCCCAAAAAACAATGGCAAAAGAGTGTTGACACTGGCAATACTTGGGTGGATATTGTAGGAGAAACCAACTCATTTTATACTGTAAAACCAACATCAGTTGGAATAATTTTGTATCGCGTACTTATTGGAGAAGGCAACAATATTACTATTTCATCTTGCAGGATTGCATCAAATCCAATTAAAGTTATAGTTGCCCCCAACCCTATTCTTCAATTATCTAAGGAAATATCAGTATGTATAAATAGCGATTTAACATTACTTGCATCAGGAGCAAACCAATATCAATGGATTAGTCCAAATGGATTAAAATCATTAGAACAAAACCCTTTGATTAAAAACATTCAAAAAAGCGATTCAGGTATTTATAAAGTCATAGGTTATTCTGAAACCGGTTGTGTGGCAATAGACAGTACTCGATTAATTCTTTTTCCAGATATTAAACTTGTTATTAATCCAAGTATATCTGGGTGTGAAGGAGAAGAATTTCAACTAGAAGCTTCTGGAGGTTTACATTATAAATGGCTTCCATCAAATGTTTTAAACAATGATACCATTCCAAATCCAATTACAAAACCTAGAGATACCACTATATTTACTGTTATTGTATCCAATGCATTTGGGTGCACAGCAACAGCAACTACACAAGTTAATATTTGGAAACTCCCTTTTGCAGATGCAGGGCCAGACCATCAAATATTTCAGGGAGATTCTGTGAAACTATTAGGCAAAATCTCAGGAAGCAATGTGAAGTTTAATTGGCAACCTGTTACAAATAATACAAACGCTAATACTATACAGCCTTATGTAAAACCAAACTTTTCTCAAGAATATCAATTGATTGTAACATCAGATTCGGGGTGCGGAAACAGTATAGATGCAGTTTTGGTAACCGTAAATCAAGTAATAAAAATACCAAATACATTTACGCCTAATGGAGATGGCATTAATGATTATTGGGAAATTAGAAACATCTCTTATCCCAATAATTATTTAGTAGAAATATTTACCCCCACGGGACAATTGGTTTATAGATCTTTAGGGTACAATACTTTTTGGGATGGAAAAAACAATGGGAAAAAACTTCCTGCTGGAACTTATTATTATGTAATTGATACCAAAACTATAAAATTTGGCAAAATTGCTGGTTTTGTAACCATATTTTATTAGAATGAATACAAAAACCAGTAAACACAAAACAAATTCATAAAACCATTAAATAAGCACAGAATAATAGGTATTATTTCCCTAAATTTGCGAAAATTCTAAGCAATATGAATCTTCACGAATATCAAGCCAAGGAGTTACTGAAGAAATACAATGTACCGGTTCAAGAAGGGTATGCATGTTCAACTGTTGCTGAAGCAGAAGAAGCATATCGCAATATCCATTCACAATATGGTAGCAAGTTTGCAGTAATTAAAGCCCAAATCCATGCAGGTGGAAGAGGAAAAGGAACTGTTAAAGAGACAGGCATTAATGGTGTTAAAGTTGTTAAAAGTGCAGAAGATGCAAAAGATGTAGCACAAAAACTATTGGGTGGCACTTTGGTTACTTTGCAAACTGGTGAAGCAGGAAAATTAGTAAGCAAAATTCTTGTTGCACAAGACATGTATTATGATGGGCCTTCTGAGCGTAAAGAATTTTACTTATCGATTTTATTAGATCGTTCTAGCGGTCAAAATGTTATCATGTATTCTACTGAAGGTGGTATGAACATTGAGGACGTAGCTCATGATACACCTGATAAAATATTTAAAGAGTGGGTTCATCCTGGTGGCGGATTGCCTGGTTTTCAAGCAAGAAAGATTGCCTTTAATCTTGGTGTTACAGGTGAAGCACTAAAAAACATGGTAAAATTTGTTACCAACATTTACAATGCTTATGTTGGATTGGATTGTGCAATGCTTGAAATCAATCCACTTTTCAAAGGTTCAGACGATAAAGTAGTTGCAGTTGATTGTAAAATGAGCTTGGATGACAATGCTTTAATGAGACATCCAGATATTGCAGCTATGAGAGATGTTACCGAAGAAGATCCTACTGAAGTTGAAGCTGGAAAATACAATCTAAATTTTGTAAAATTAGATGGCAATGTAGGTTGTATGGTAAATGGTGCAGGATTGGCTATGGCTACAATGGATATGATTAAATTAAGTGGTGGTGAACCAGCAAACTTTCTTGACGTAGGCGGAACCGCTAACGCACAAACCGTTGAAGCTGGATTTAAAATCATCATGCAAGATCCAAATGTAAAAGCAATTTTAATCAACATATTTGGTGGTATTGTACGTTGCGATAGAGTTGCACAAGGTGTAATTGATGCTTACAAAAACTTAGGAAATATTAATATCCCTATTATAGTACGCTTGCAAGGTACAAATGCAGTTGAAGCTAAAAAATTGATAGATGAAAGCGGACTTCAAGTTCAAAGTGCTATACAATTGAGCGAAGCAGCTGATCTGGTAAAGAAAGCTGTAGCATAAGCTGTATTGCTCGTTGTATATTCATTCAATAGATTAAATGAATATTTCAAATAAATATAAAAGTGGTCATTCGGTTTTAACAACTGAATGACCACTTTTTTTAATATGCATTTTTATCTCCTTTTATAGAAACAAAAATTGTTTTGAAAATTATTTCCAAATCCAGCAACATAGACCAATTCTCCATATAGGCAATATCTTTTTCCAAGCGCTTTTTAAGCAAATCTGGATGTCTAATTTCACCCCTAAATCCGTTGATTTGTGCCAACCCAGTAATTTCAGGCTTCACAAAATGACGCACCATATAATCTTCTTCTAAAGCATTAAAGGCTGATGTATGTTTTAACATGTGTGGTCGTGGACCAACTACTGACATATCCCCCATCCAAACATTTAAAAACTGAGGCAATTCATCAATATTCGATTTTCTCAAAAATTTGCCAAGTGTTGTGATGCGTGAATCATTTTTAGTCACTTGAATATTATCAGACTCCTTGTTTACACGTAGCGTTCTGAACTTAATACACCAAAATGATTTATTGTTTTTGCCACTCCGCAATTGAGTGAAAAAAATTGGCCCATGTGATTCTAATGCAATTTGGAACTGTAAATACACCTGCATTTGATACTTCTCCCAATACACTTACCCTAAAATTTAAGTGTCGTATGGCTACAATTGGATCAACAAGCAATTTTCTATCTTCCAATTGTTTAGTGAGCATAGATGCCAATTCAGATTTGGTAATTCCTGCTACCTTTAAAACACCTATAATAGGAAATACAATTTCTCCTCTAGGGTTTACTAAATAACCTGATGGCTGTGATGAACCAATATTGGTTACTGAATTTATTGCCGTTGCAGATATATTTGGACCATTAAAAAGCATAGACGCTTCTGGATTCAAACTGTTGACAGAAATACTCAATAAATCATTTTTCTGAATAGGTGCTTCAACAGTCAAATTAGTAGCTGTTATAAATGACTTTGTAGATCCGCTGAAATAAACCAACTTTTGTGAATTAACACAAGAATCAAGGGCAAACAATACTACAATTAAAAAAAGTGTTGAAAAAATAACTCGTTTAAGTTTTACATATTCACCCATAAATTTGATTGATTAATTTAAAAAAATGTATTTAAGATTCAATTCTTTATGGTGCCTAAAAATTACATGCCAAAGGATAGCTTACATAATTTTATATAGTTGTTTAGATACAGCTCATTATTTTTAATTATTTATAATACAGTTTTTTTTTACTTTTGAATTATGATACAAAAAACTATACCAAAAATTATTTTTACCCTTTTAATTATTTTATCGTTGATTGGTTGCGATAAATGGAACACGTCAGATAATCCTTCTACACAGACACCCAATTATTTGATAAAAAAATGGAAATATGCAGATATTCTGGCAATTGCACCTGGCTATCCATTAACTAGCATATATACATCTTTGGAAACTTGCAAAAGAGACAATTTTTGGGAATTTAAATCAGATGCAACTTTTACAATTGGTGAAGGCTTAACAAAATGTAAACCGACTGATCCTGATGCAGCATCTACAGGCACATGGGTACTTTTCAATTCAAATACTCAAATGACTATGACAGAAACTGGGAAACCTGCTAGAAATGTTACAATATTGGAACTTACGGCAAATTCCCTTAAACTCAATTATTCTGATAGTATCCAAGGCCTTCCAGCTACCATAACAGCAATTTTAATCCCTTATTAATAAGTTTAAAAACCTATGTCATTTGTTTACAGCATACACTTTTATAATTTAATAGTAGAATCTTTCAATTGATATAAGGCTATTTTTTTGTTTCGAAATTAGATATTAGAAGGTAAATTTGTATATGGATTTATCACTTATACAAATTCGCCCTCTTGAAATTTATGACAATGAAGCAATTGCATTGATTATAAGAAATGCATTGACAGAATTTGGTGCTAATAAACCGGGTACTGTTTTTACTGATCCTACAACCGATAATTTATACCAGCTGTTTAAAAAACCAGGTTCATTTTATCAAGTTGCCATATTAAATGATGAAGTTGTTGGAGGAGGGGGAATTTTCCCAACACCCGGATTACCAGATGCAACTTGTGAACTTGTAAAAATGTACCTCAAACCTGAAGTAAGAGGATTTGGATTGGGCAGACATTTAATTACAAAATGTTTAAATCTTGCAACTACATTTGGGTATCATCAAGTTTACTTGGAATCAATGCCCGAACTTAAAGATGCTCTTAAAACTTATGAAAAATTCGGTTTTACTTATCTCGATGCTCCCTTGGGAGAAACTGGTCACTTTGGTTGCGGACTTTGGATGCTAAAATCTTTAATTGCTTAATATTTTTCTAAAGTTTATAGTAAACATTATAACAATCCATTTTTTGAATAATCAAAAAATGAATTGTTATTTGTAAAACTTTATTTTGCAATCCTAATCACTTCCATAACTGGGCTAAAAAGATACATTTTATTGGTATTTACTTCTAAACATTTTATTCTTGTTCTTATTTGTTCACCACGTTTAAATAATCTTTGCCCTTTAATTACAAAATGGTCATCAATTTCAAGTTCTTCTACCAAATAACTGTTATTCTTTTTTACATCGTAATTTCTAAAAACCCTAATGATTGCGGCGTCTGCACAACTACTAGCCGCAGGATTTAACATAGATTGCTCAATTGCAACTCTTATATCTTCAGGAAATACATCAACTTTCAAAAAATCTAAAAGCACTTCACCAAAAGCTTGCTTCCATTCTTTGCCATGTGAAGCAACTTTATGACCGTATTTATTAAAAACCAACAAATGGGCTATTTCGTGCAATAATGTATATAAAAAAGCAAATCTATTTAAGTTTCCATTTACCGAAATCCTATGGTTTTTACTAGGAGTAGAATTTCTGTAATCGCCCAATACCGATAACCTTTCTCTAGTTATAGTTAATTGGATTCTATGAAAATCAATATATGTAAATACTTTTTCAAAAGTACCAGCGGGCAAATAATTCTCTAAAACTTTAAAAGACTCCACTTTTTTAGCCATTACTATTCCCTTTTCCGATTTGCAACAAAGCTTTAATTTCAAAAAAAGTATAAACCAAATAAAGAAATAACAAAGAAAATAAAGATGGCTTATTCAAGGCACCTCTGTGTGTAAATGCATAAACAAACACTACAAAACCTATAAAAACTAGTTTTATAATAAAGCTTCCATAAACTGCTCCAAGAAACTTTGCAGTTGAGCTTGCATTCATTCCTCTTTTTAAAAAATACAATGAAAATAAAGTAACAATACACAAGAGAATATTTCCAATTCTAAACATCAGCACATCAAACCCATATTGTATCAAATAATTATTCAATACAAAAGATGCTAAAACAATTACAAAACACAAATAAACTACACTATTAAACAAGAAATATTTTAACATCTAATAAAATTAATTCTTCTTTTGCTTTTCTACTGGTATTACCGGTTCCACAACGGTAATGTTTTCTACCATATTACATTTGCCATTAAAAGTTACCGTTGGTTCTATTTGAAGTTTAACAGCATAGATATCACCAGCAACAGAAGCCTTACCTCTTAAATTCAACAAATCTTTTACAGTAATATTCCCTTTAATTTTACCCAAAATATCGGCTTGACTGCAATTTATATCGCCATCTACTATTCCATCTTGTCCAATTATAACCTTAGAATCGCCGGTTATATTTCCCTTAAAAGTACCATCAATTCTTATATCAAATTTACTTACAATTTCTCCTGTAATGATAGTTCCATTGCCAATCAATGTATTTCCAGTAGTCATATTAATTTCAATTTCGGGTTTTGCCTTATTATTAAACATAGAATATTTTTAATCTGTAATTTGTTCTAACTTAATGTCTTTTAACAGCATAGTATCTAAATTATCGGTACTAGCCCCGTTTAAAACCATTTTGACATCATTCCAATATTTCTCACTGTATTTCAATTTTTTTTCTATAGAATCAGAACGTTGTTTCATTGCCATTAATTGCCTTCGATCGGTTTGACTACCATACCCTGGTATGTAATAACGCATTGGAGTAAAAACAATTAGTGCTACTGTTAAACTAACTAGAATAATAAATATTGTGCACAAAGTAACATAAACACTTAATTTGTCTAACTTGAATGCAGCAACTTCTTCATAGGTTTCATCATTCATAATTACCAACCTATATCTATTTCTTAATCTACTAAAAATCGTAGTTTTTTCTTTTAAATTTGCCATACTAATCACTTGTCATATAAAGTCGGTAAATTAACTTAATTTTTCATAAATGGATAAAAAAGTCTGTACTAAAAATATAAAACATACATAATAAGCATTTTAACAACAGTTTTTTATCATTTTCCCAATTCCAAACTACTTTTACACTAAATTATTACCATTGGCTAATTTCAATAAAACTTTTTTTAAACTAACCCTTTTTGTGGTATCCTTTTTGATCTTCATTTTACATGCTTCATCTCAGGTAAATAGTTCAATACTTCCCACAAAACCAGTAAAATATGAAAAAAGACAATTGTCTTCAGACCAGTCAACTGAGAAAAAAATAAATCCAGTCAAAAAAGTTATTCAAAACTTAACTACGCATTATAATTTTTATTTCAATGCCGAGAAAAAATTGAACACCATTATTGCTGATGCAAAACTACAACACAAAGACAATTTTACATTGCTTTTGCCATTTTTTCCTTACACTCTTGAAAAAATTGCTACAAATAAAACAGAGCTTGATTCAGTAATCACAAAAGCAAATGATGCTATTTTGCTGCATGACTTACGTTCTGATTGGGTAGATGATTTGTTTCTATTAATGGGAAAGGCTTATTTTTATAAGCGCGATTTTGACTCTGCAGCCATTGCTTTTCAATATATTAACTACACTTTTCAACCTAAAAATAAAGATGAGAAAGGTTATAATAAAATTATGGGGTCTAATATTAATACTTCTGGAAGTGTTTTTAACATTTCTACCCCAGAACCCAAAAATTCTCTTATAGCAAAACTTTCACATCTTTCTGCTAGAAATGAAGCTATCCTTTGGATTATAAGAGTTTATCTTGAACAACAATCGTTTTATATTGCAGCAGGTTTAATTGAAACATTAAAAAGAGACAAAGATTTCCCTGATAGATTGCAACCAAAACTAAATGAATTACAAGCCTACCAATATTATCTTCAAGAAAGCTATGATAGTGCAGCCAATTATTTACAAAAAGCAATTCAAAGCTACCCTGCAAAAGAAAAACCTAGAGCCAAATTTCTTGTTGCACAACTTTATCAAAAAGCAGGAAACAATAAACTTGCATCCCAATTTTATGAAGATGCTATACAAAGCACATTAGATCCAATTATAGAAGCTTATGGAAGAATAAATCAAATTGAACTTTTTACAGGAGATGAAGGTGAAATTCAAATCAGTAAAAACTTAGCTGATTTAAAAAGAATGGCAAATAAAGAAAAATATGCAGATTATCGAGCAATAATCTACTATGCAGCTGCAAAAATTGAAAAATTTAGAACCCATAATAATGAGGCAATCAGTCTACTCTTCAAAGGCACTACTTTTAATAGAACAAATATTAAATATAGAAATCTCAATTTTCAATTATTGGGCGATTTAGCTTTTGATGAACGAAAATACGAAATTGCAGCTACAGCTTATGATAGTCTTGATTTTAATGATTCTTCAATACATTCAATTGAAACTGTTAAAGAAAGAAAAATTTTATTAAAAAAACTTACCACTTTACTAACCACAAAATACATTCAAGATAGTTTACTTCGAATTGAGGCGATGCCTGAAAAAGAAAGGGAATTATTCTTAAAAGCACAAGCCAAAAGAATAAGAAAAGAAAAAGGATTAAAGGAAAATGAAGATGGCTCATTGAATGCTGGCAATGCCGAAAGTAGTGTTGTAGCTGCCTCTGGATTTGCTGATAAACCAATTAATTTGTTTCAAGGTAATGAGGCAAAAGGTGAATGGTATTTTTACAACAATAACCTAAAAACACAAGGTTTTAAGCAATTCAAAACCGTTTGGGGAAATCGGCCTAATGTTGACAATTGGAGAAGAATTAAAGCTGTTGTTCAAACTATTGAAGCACAAAAGGCTTCAGGAGATTTTATGCCTAAACCAGGGCAAGACAATTTTAATGATGCAATTTCAACCATTGAAAACATCAATGAACCTATTTTACCCTCAAAAGATACACTTCTAAAAACTTTGTTCAATTTAAGTAAAATTTATAGAGAAGAACTCAACGATTGTATCTCACTTATCAAGAACAATGAAGAACTCTTAAACCAATTTCCAAATTCCATTTATAATGAGGAAATTGTATTTGGTTTATACAATTGTTACAAATTAGCTGGGAATAAAGAAAAAACAGAACTATATAAGAAATACATTGACGAACACTTTCCCCAGAGCAAATTTTTCAGATTAGCAAACGACCCTAAATCTGTTGAAAAAGACAAAAATGCATTTAAAAATGCGGCAACAGCTTCTTATGAAAATGTATACAATATTTTCTTAGAGGGTAATTTTACCAAAGCATTTGCAGAAAAGAAAAAAGCTGATACCCTTTATGGTGAATCATTCTGGACACCACAACTACTTTACATTGAAGCAGTTTACCATATAAAAAACACCAACGACAGTTTGGCAATAAATGTTTTAGAAAAAATAGTCGCCCTCTTTCCTAACTCAATTTTAGCTGAAAAATCAACTACGCTAATTAATGCACTAAAAGAAAGGAAAAAGACGGAATCTTATTTACAAAATCTCCAAATCAAAAGAGTAAATGAAGATAGTAGTTCAAATTTATTAAAACCGATTTTAGTAAATCCCACAAAAAATATAAATTCCAACGATAACAATGAAATAAATCAGATTTCAAAAGTTAAGAATTCTATAAATTTAAAAGATACATCTGAAATAAAAACATCAATTGACAAAAAAGATAGTGTTCTATTAAGACCAATAATAGATAAAAAAACAGACGACCCTGTATATACATCAAATCCTAACGAAGAACAATTTGTTGTTGTGCAACTGGAAAAGGTTGATGTAGTTTATATAATTGAAGCAAAAAATGCAATAAATAGATACAATAATCAACATAATTATAATGCTTCATTGAGTATATCCATAAATTCTTTACCTCCAAATACAGAATTGATAACAATTTCGTCCTTTAAAAACAATTCAGAGGCATTTGAATATATAGAAAAGACTAAATTAGCTGCATTAATTGAAATTTTCCCCTGGATGCCAAAAGATAAGTTTTCATTTTTTAATATTACTCCTTCTAATCTAGAAGTTTTAATGAAAAGTAAAAAAATATTATTATACCTAGATTGGTTAAAAAAACATCCTTTAAATAAATAGTCAGAATTTAGAAAAACTAATTAAACAAAATATGACGAATACAATAAAAACTTTTTGGAAAATATTTTTTTGGGGTTGGGGGATATTTATACTTTTTATTATAACCTTGAACTTAGGGTTATTTGGGAAATTACCTTCTTTGGAGGAGCTTGAAAACCCTTCAATGTTATCTTCTTCAGAAATTTTAGCAACTGATGGCACTTTAATGGGTAAATATTATACTAAAGATAGAACGAATGTAAAGTATAAAGACATCTCAATAAACGTGATTCATGCTCTTGTAGCAACTGAAGATGAACGATTTTATGAACATTCTGGAATTGACATTCGCAGTTTAGCAAGAGCCATTGTCTATATGGGAAGAGAAGGTGGGGCTAGTACTATAACACAACAGCTGGCTAAAAACTTACTTAATCAAGGCTCAACCAATAGTTTTATGCGACTAACCGAGAAGTTCAAAGAATGGGTAGTTGCTATCAAATTAGAAAAAAACTTTACTAAAGAAGAAATTGCAGCACTTTATTTAAACATGGTAAGCTTTGGGGATGAAATTTATGGCATTAGAAATGCTGCCAAAACTTATTTTCAAAAAGAACCAGATAGGCTATCTGTAGAAGAAGCTGCTGTACTTGTAGGTTTACTTAAAGGCAACACCATTTATAACCCTAGAAGAAATTACAAAGCTGCTTTTGATAGAAGAAATATTGTAATTAATCAAATGGTTAGAAATGGTTTTTTAACACAAGAAGAAGCTGCAGTTGATAAGCGCAAGCCCATTGAATTGAAATACAAAAAACTTGATGAGAATGCTGGTGTAGCTCCATATTTTAGAGATATCTTAAAAGACGATGTTAAAAACTGGTGTAAAAATAATATCAATCCAAAAACTGGCAATCCTTACGATATTTTTAAAGATGGTTTGAGAATATATACAACTATCAATCCTAGAATGCAGGAGTATGCAGAAATTGCAGTGTACAGGCACATGCAAAATCTTCAAAATGTATTCAATAACCAATCAAATATTAAAAATGGCTCTGTTTGGGCGTCAAAAGAAGGGGTTAGAGTGCTTGAAAACGCAATAAAAAGATCTGAAAGGTGGCGAAGCATGAAAGAAGATGGCATTGATGAAGATGAAATTAAAAAGTCATTCAATGAAAAACTATCAATGAAAGTATTTGCGTGGAATACTAAAAGGGAAAAAGACACCATTATGTCTCCTAAAGACTCTA
The DNA here is from genome assembly GCA_945871875.1 of Sphingobacterium thalpophilum. Lineage (GTDB taxonomy): Bacteria > Bacteroidota > Bacteroidia > Chitinophagales > Chitinophagaceae > Pollutibacter. The sequence goes on along the minus strand of CAMBYC010000013.1, from coordinate 3,545 downwards.
TCAAATACCACAAACAATTATTACAAACAGGTATTTTAGTTGTGGATCCATTTACGGGTGAAGTTAAAGCTTGGGTTGGGGGCATAGATTTCAAAACATTTAAATATGATCATGTTAACATAAGAACAAAACGCCAAGTTGGATCTACTTTTAAACCATTTCTTTATACATTGGCTGTAACCAATGGCTATAAGCCTGAAACAATATTACCATCTGGCCCTATAAATATGGGCAACAAAGTTATTGATGGCACTGGCGGACCAATGGCGATTTGTTTAGCATATTCAAAAAACCCTGGCGCCGTGTATTTGATTAATGAATTGGGAGTAAAAAGAACAGTTGAATTTGCAAAACAATGTGGAATAACTAGTAATATCCCTGAAGTTCCTTCCATTGCGCTTGGTTCAGCAGATATCTCTCTCATAGAAATGATTCAAGGCTATACAATGTTCCCTGGAAGAGGGTTTAATGTTGAACCACATTATATTTCTCGGATTGAAGATAAAAACGGAAATGTTTTGGCCAATTTTAGTTCAAAAAGCAAAGAAATTATTAGTGAAGCAGATGCATATATAATGACCAAAATGATGCAAGGAGTGGTAGATTTTGGTACCGGAAGGGCACTAAGAACAGCTTTTGGTTTTACAAATGATGCTGCCGCCAAAACAGGAACAACCAACGACAATACAGATGGTTGGTTTATCGGCTTTACCCCGCAACTATTGGCAGGTGTTTGGGTGGGTGCTGATGACCCTTTTTTAAGATTGATGTACACCACAGGTGGGGCTCAAATGGCTATGCCAGCATGGGGCTATTTCTTTCAACAAGTTTTTCAAGACAAAACTTTAGGAATAGATCCATTAGCAAAATTCCAAGTGCCTGAAAATCTCAAAAATGAAGAAATATTTGATTACCAAGAACTTTCTGGTGGAGAAAAACCTCCTCCTGCTGAAGGTGAAAATACTGCAACTGGAACCTCAGCAGATTTTATTGACATCCCTATCAGTTCTGGAAACGAAAAAGTATCTACTGAATCTAAAATTTTTCAAAAACCAACTGACAAAACAACTGATACTATAAAGAAAAAGAAATATTAGAACATTTATAAACCAATTTTCAATAAAAATGGAGGCTACTTATTAAGATGCCTCCATTTTTATTTTTTAAAAAATTATTTATTTTCCAATATTTCCATGGAACCCAATACTATAATACAAATTACTTGCTGTAGTATTTGATATTACAGGAAAACGATATCCAGATTGCAATACCAAAAATGATTCATTAAATAAATTAACTTGTAAACCTAATCCTATTGGGGTATATGCACCTGCATATCCTTTCCAATTAAAAAAACCAACTCCAGTAGAAATAAAAGGAACTACTTTAAATTCATCTGACAATAACTTAAAATTCAAATTAGCATTTGCCTCTGTCAAAAATGATTCATTGAAGGATATAGTTTTATTTGGAAGAGGATAACTTAAGCTCGACACTCCTAAACTTCCAGAAAAATCAATATTATCGGTTATGCCTTTAGTATAGGTTATAGCCAATCCCATTGACATTCTTTTTATATCCTTCCATTTTTTATCCAACAATACACCACTTAAACCCTTAGATTTTAGGTCAGCTGCAGTAGAAAAATCTAGAAACGTAAAATTCAAGCCCAAAGTTTGACCTTTCTTAGACTTGTTTACTTTAGAAGCCATTTGTGCATTTGAAGACAGCAACAAAAACATTGCAAAGGTTGACAGTATTAATTTTCTCATAAAAAAGTTAAATTTTCGTAATGAGCAAAAATAAAGGGTAAGTTGTTAAAGTAAAAAATTATTTTCCTTGATTGAATATTTATTTTTTAAAATTCTAATCAAGTAACTGAAAAAATACTCCTAAATTTTAAAATTTATTTACTCACGACTTTTAAATCAGCTAAAACCATAGCAGTTACTGCCTCTAAAACAGGAGGAACTCTTAAGGCAATGCACAAATCGTGCCTTCCTTTTACAGAAAACTTTTCAGCTGACCCTGTCTCCCAATTTAATGTCAATTGTTCTTTTGGCGTTGATGATGTTGGTTTTATTGCAACCCTAAAAACCAATGGATTACCATTACTTATTCCTCCTACTACCCCACCTGCATGATTTGTATTTGTAGTTCCCTCAGCATTTAAAATAGCGTCATTATGCTCAATACCAAACATTCTTGCAGCAGGAAATCCTGTGCCAAATTCAATTCCCCTAACCGCTGGTATCGAAAATACAGCGTGTGCCAATAATGATTCTATAGAGTCAAAAAAAGGTTCTCCCAACCCAATTGGTAACCCATTTACTTCACAAGTTACAATTCCTCCAACAGAATCTTTTGCATCGATAGCTCTTTGCAAACCCATTTCCAAATCTTTTTCACCACCAATTTCATTGATGTAAGCTTTAACTTCTATTCCAGACAATATTTTTTTTGCAATTACTCCAGCCGCAACCAAACATACAGTTAATCTTCCACTGAAATGACCTCCACCCCTATAATCCTCAAATCCTTTGAATTTCTCTCTCGCAACAAAATCTGCATGCCCTGGACGAGGCACGTCCCTTTGCTTTTCATAATCTGTAGACCTTGTATTGTTATTCTCAAATAAAATGGTAATTGGTGCTCCTGTTGTTTTGCCATTAAACAAACCACTTTTTATTAATGGATAATCTGCTTCCTGCCTTGGAGTTGTTCCTTTTTGCTTTCCACCTTTTCTCCTTTCAAGATCTTCAAAAAAATCTTCTTCAACCAAAGAAATACCTGGAGGACAACCATCTACAGTTATTCCAACTGAAACCCCATGCGATTCTCCAAAAATATGTACCCTGAAAATTCTACCAAATGAATTCATAATGAAGTTTTATATTCGAAAAACTTAATTCAACAATTGTTAACTGTAACCCCCAACTGAATCAAATGTTGATAAAATGTTGGGTAAGATTTATTAATTGCATCCGCACCACTTATTTTTACTACTCCTTCTGCTTTTAATGCTGCAACTGCACAAGCCATAGCAATTCGATGATCATGATGAGAATATACTTCTGCTCCTGTTATCTTATCCCCTCCATTAACAAGCATCACATCTCCTTCTAACTTAATTGAAACACCCATCTTGCCAAATTCCTCTTGCAACGTTAGTGCACGATTGCTTTCCTTGTGTTCTAATCGATTTACACCTGTAATTTTGGTTTCACCCTTACAATAAGTAGCTAATGCAACCAATGGTGGAAACAAATCTGGACATTCTGTTGCATCAAACTCAAATGCTTTTAATAAAGACTTATTTACATTGATGATTTTTTCTCCAATTTCCATTTCTGCTCCAGCCGATTTTAATGCATCTAATATAGCCTTATCTGCTTGTGTAGAATGTATATCTAATCCTTTAACTTCTATATTTCCTGCTATTGCTCCAGCTACCAATAAAAAAGCTGCACCACTCCAATCGCCTTCAACCGAATAATCCCTAACTTCAGCAACCCAATTCTGGTGATTTTCGAAATAGAATTCTG